>JAPJRA010000015.1:2368-17929 GCA_030824835.1 Geminicoccaceae bacterium
GCAGCGTGTGGAAGGCATCGCGCACCATGGCAGCGATGCGCGCCTGCTGCCGGGGCAGCAGAGCGGCCAGCGCGTCGACCGTGCGCGACCGCTGCTTGACCTCGACGAAGACGACGAGATCACCACGTCTGGCCACGAGATCGATCTCGCCCACGGGCGAGCTGTAGCGACGGGCGAGAATGGTGTAGCCACGCAGCCGAAGCAGCCAGGCGGCAATGGTCTCGGCCAGCCGTCCCGCCCGCTCGCGCTGCTGTCGGCTCACCCGCGCTCCTGCGGCAGGGCCAGGGCGCGCCGGTACAGCTCGTTGGCGGTCCGGCCGGTGGCGGCGGCGACGGCCGCCGCGGCGACCCTTGGCTTGTCCGACCGCAACGCCTCGCGCAGCAATGCATCGACGGCGGCGTCGTCAAGTCCGCCCGTGGCGAGGTCAGGCGGCCCGATCACCACCACGACCTCGCCCTTGGGCGGCCCGCTGGCCGTGTAGGCGGCAGCGAGCTTGTCCAGGCTGCCGCGCCGATGCTCCTCGTGCAGCTTGGTCAGCTCCCGTGCCACGCTCGCCGGCCGAGGGCCGAGCACGGCCGCGGCGTCCGCCAGCATCTCGGCCAGGCGTTGCGCCGATTCGAACAGGATCAAGGTCGCCGGCACCGCGGCCAGTTCCTCCAGGACGCGCTGCCGGCCGGCCGAACGGGGTGGCAGGAAGCCCTGGAACAGGAACCGGTCGGTCGGCAGTCCCGACGCCACCAGTGCGGCCAGCGTCGCCGACGGCCCGGGAATGGGATAGACGGCAACACCCTGCGCCACGGCCTCACGCACGAGCTTGTAGCCCGGGTCGGAGACAGCCGGTGTGCCGGCATCGCTGACCAGGGCCACGGACTGGCCCGCCTGCAGCCGGGCCAGCAGCTCCGGCCGGGCCGCCGCCGCATTATGCTCGTGGTAGAGGGCCAGCGGCCGGCGCAGACCCAGATGCTGCAGCAGGCGGCTGGTGACGCGGCGATCCTCGCAGACCAGATGATCGGCGGTGGCCAGCACGCGCTCCGCCCGCCGCGTGATGTCCTCGAGGTTGCCGATGGGCGTCGCCACGAGATAAAGCCCGGCGGCGAGTTTACGGTGGGCGGGGCTTTCGGTACGGTCGCTCGAGTCCAAGGTGCTCAGCTCGTGTGGCGGCGTGCCGCCGTCTGCCGACCCGGTGAGGTGGCTTGTGCGCTCTCGTCTTACGCTCAGTCTGATTGTCCTGCTGCTCGTCGGTGCCTGTGCCGGCCGAGAGGAAACCACGGTGTCGGTGGCTTCGCAACCGACCGCTACCGGACCGGTGGCGCCACCGCCGGCCTTGGCGCCGGCGCGTGTGGGATTGCTGCTGCCGCTCAGCGGCCCAGCTGCCGGCTTGGGCCAGGATCTGTTGGACGCGGCCCAACTCGCACTGTTCGACGCGGGCCGGAGCGACCTCCAGCTCCTGCCGCGCGATACCGGCGACAGGCCGCAACAGGCGGAAGCTGCGGCGCGTTCGGCTCTCGACGCAGGCGCTGAACTGCTGATCGGGCCGCTCTATGGCCGATCGGCGGTGGCGGTGGCCCCGCTCGCGACGGCGCATGGCGTCAGCGTCATCAGCTTCTCCAATGACGCGACGATCGCGCGGCCCGGTCTCTTTGTGCTGGGTTTCCGCCCCGAGGAGCAGATCCAACGCATCGTGCGCTATGCCGGAGCCCAAGGCCGGACACGGTTTGCGGCGCTGGCGCCCGAGGACGCCTACGGTACGCGGGCGATCGGCTCCTTCCGTGACGCCGTGGCGGAGGTGCCGGGCGCCACGCCGGTGATCGCCCAGACCTTTCCGGCGGACAGCGACAGCCCGATGTCGGCGGTCGAGGCGATCGCCGCCTTTGGCCGGCCAGGGGGGCTGCCGGTGCAGGTGACCAATCCGGACGGCTCCGCCGCTGCGCGGCCAGCCTTGCCTCCACCGGGGTTCGATGCGCTGTTGATCGCTGACGGAGGCCCACGCGTCGGCTCGATAGCACGGCTGCTCGCTGCGTACGACGTGACCCCCGGAACGACGTCGATGCTGGGCACGATGCGTTGGCAGGACGATCCGGCGTTGCTGGCCAGCCCTGGACTGCAGGGTGCCTGGCTCGCGTCATGGCCGCCGGACGCGCTCGCAGCCTTCGCCAATCGTTTCGCCGGTGTCTATGGCCGGGAGCCGGCGCCCTTGGCCGTGCTTGCCTATGATGCCACCGCCCTGGCCGTCCTGCTCGGTTCCGTGCAGCCGCGTTTCACCACCGCGCAGCTGACCGATGCGCAAGGGTTTGTGGGCGGCGCCGGCATCTTTCGGCTCCGGCCCGACGGCTTGGCCGAGCACGGGCTGGCCGTGGTTCAGGTGGAGGACGGTGGAAGCCGGGTCATCGACGCCGCACCGGTGTCGTTTGTCGAGGGTCACGAATCAGAGCAGCCCGCTTTCTGATCGGGATCCTGCCGCCTGCTGGTGACATCGGGCAGCAGATCCTTGCGCCCACTTGAGGGCGCGCGCCGGGGCCACACCATGGTGTTGCATGGGTCGGAGATGCTGATGGCCCTGAGCGTGGAACCAGGTCTTGTGGCGCTGCCTGTGAAACACCGTTCCAGCAGGAACTGCCGTCGGCTGTCGCGGTGATGGCGGTCAGCCGCCTTCCCAGCAGATGCACGGCTGGAGGATTGCGCTGCGCCCCAGGGGGCAGGTGACGGCAGCCCACTCCGCGGCCCGCCGTCGTTTCGATGACGGCAGGTCATGGGTGCATGGAGCCGGTCTGATGTCGTCTCTCGGGTTCGCTCCGGAGGCTTGGGGCCAAGGCCACACGGTTGCGACCCGCACGCTTGGCATCGTACAAGGCGGCATCGGCACGCGCGACCCAGGCCGCGCAGGGCTCGCCGGGGACAAACTCGCTCAGGCCTATCGACAGCGTGATCCGACCCAGGGACTGGCTGCGGTCGCGGAGTTGAATGCGGCGTGAGGCCACCAGCTCGCGCAGACGGTCGACGAGGATCGAAGCGTCGTGCAGTCGGGTCGCCGGCAGGATCACCGCGAATTCCTCGCCGCCATAGCGGGCAACCAGGTCCTGACCCTTGACGTTATGCCGCAGCAGGCCGGCCACGAGCTTGATCACCTGGTCGCCCAAAGCGTGCCCGTACTGATCGTTGAATTGCTTGAAGTGGTCGATGTCGGCCAGCATCAGGCAGGCTGGCGCCTGATGCTCGATCGCCTGGGCGGCTGCGACGCGCAAGGCCTGATCGAAATGCTTGCGGTTGGCGAGGCCGGTAAGGCCGTCGGTCCGTGCCTCGCTCCAGGCTGCCTGCAGGTCTCGCCGCAGGGTGTCGATCTCCGTCATGCTGGCGCGCAGCTGTGCATCGACGCTGCCGGCATGGTTCCGCATCTGCGTGGTCTCGTCGACGATGCCGCGTACGATCGACCAGATGCGCTGAGCGTTGGGGGACGCCTGGACCTGCTCACGCGCTTCGTCCAGTGACGAGCCGAAGCGTGCCGCCTGGTCACTGAAAGCCACCACCTCCTGCGTCAGTTCGGACGCCAGCTCGCTCAATCGCTGGCCGGCGCGCAACAGCGCGCGCTCCTCGGCCGCTCGGATGAAGAATCGTTCGTAGATGTCGGCGCATTGATCGTCGTCGATAGCTCCGCCGTCATCCAGCAGCCGGTTGAGCGCTCGGGACAGCGCTGGATCATCCCCCGAAAGGTGCACGTACCAGATACGATAGTTCTCGGGGCTGGGGATGAGCCGGTACACGGCCAAGGCTGCCACCACCTGCTCCGCCAACCCGCATGCCTGCTCGTAGTGTCGCGCACTCACCATCCTGCGGCCCCGCCGATCGGCCCGTATCGCTGGCCGTGAAGCGCAAGCCTAGCGGAAGGGCGTCAACGCGAGGTTAAGGAGGCACCTCCTTCAACTGTCGCCACTCGGCCCTGGATTCGCCACCCTATATCCACGGTTGCCAAGCATGGCCGCCCGGTAAGAAAACCCCTTGCCATACTGCGCTGCACAACCTATGGGTATTTTCAGCTTTAGCGTTAGGGGAATCGCCATGAACAGGCTTGGCAAATCGGTGTGCGCGCTGGCGGTCATGGCCGGTGTGATTGGGGTGTCAGGGTACGCGTCGGCGGCGCTCGTCCAGACGCGCATTTCTTTGGATGCCTTCAAGAAGGCATTGGGCGTTCGCAGCATTGGCGTGCTGACCACGCAGACCCCGATTCCGGGCGTCAAGTTCTGGATCAACAAGAAGCAGGGTACGGTGACCTTCCGTATCGACAACTCGATATATAAGGGTGGTGTGATCAACTTTACGGCCAACGCTACGAAGAAGGGCCAGACGACGCGCAGCACCGTTGCGGCTACCATGTCCGGTGATCCGGCTGGGGGCATCAATATCGTGACTGGCAGCGGCGGCTCGGTCAGCCCCACCTAATTTGGGCGCTCCGTCGGCGGCGTATAGTTCTGTCAGAGGATTGAGCATGGGCCGGTTATGGTCCATGCCCGCTCTTATTTTGTGCGCGTTGCTGTTTTTCCTTGCAGTCCCACGGTTGTGGGTTGCGTTGGCGTTGCTGCCGGGTAACTCGGCGCTCGAATTGATCGAGTCCAACACAGCGCCGACCCGTTCGGGCGCGCTGCGTGCGGTCTCCGCGCAAGAAGCGGCGCTGGATATCCTCCCCGGCCCGATTCCCCATCTCAACGTCGCCCTCATCGCGCTCTCCATGTACGAGACGGTCTCGAACGGGGTCGACGAGGAAGCCGACCTTCTTCAGGTCGCGACCTATCATCTGGCCCGGTCGCTTGCGCTCGCGCCTGGCCAAGCGCGGGCTTGGTCGATGCTGGCTGGGGCCCGCCTGCGCGATGGCGATACGGCAGGGGCCGCAAATGCCCTCACCCTGTCCTTTCAGGCCGATCCGCACGCCCCATTTCTGGCTTCGGCACGCTGGCCGCTGAGCTTTCTGATCCAGGACCGGCTGGATCGCGAGACGCGTCAGTGGGCCAACCTGGAGTATATTGCCCTCTTCCGTTCACAGCCGGAGGCGACGACGCGACTGGCGCTCCGTCAGGGGCGGATCGACGAACTGCGTGCGCTGGCTCTCGACTCCGAAATGGACACTGCGCGGCTGGCTGTTATCCTGCGACGGATGCAGCCGGGTGGAGCATAGGGCTTGAAAGATCGGCGTTTCTGGATCGCTTTGGTGATGGCGTGTGGCCTTGGCCATCCGGCAGCAGCCCTCGATATCATGACGGGCGATGGCTTTCTGATCGCGATGTCCCAAGACGAGGCCGCCAAGACCGGCGCCAGACGCTATATCGTCGGCACGATGGAGACTCTCATCGTCCTGAATGAGGTGCTGTACGCGGAAGGTGCGCCGCTATTCTGTCTGACCGACGATCGTGCGGCCGTGCTGGACACGGGTCGGCTGAGTGACGAATTCGTCGACTGGCTGAAGCAGCCAGCCAAGGGCAATGTGTCTAACGAGCAGTTGGGCGCGCTGCCGGTAAGCGTGCTGAGCTGGGGGTTCCTCGGCGCCAAGTTCGCCTGTGAGCAGGGCGAGGATCGCAAGACGGATTCCGATATCCGCTCCCGCTTGCTGGATTCGATGCGCAAGTAGCTTGGCGCGGCCGCCCGGCCGCGCCCGCTGTCAGACGTAGATCGGGAAGCGGCGGCAGAGGTCGGTGACGCGGCCCGCGACCTCGCGCTCGGCGGCCGCGCTGTCGCTGGCGGCCAGCCCGTCCAACACGTCGCTGATCATGTGGCCGATGGCCCGGAACTCCTCGACCCCGAAGCCACGCGTGGTACCGGCGGGTGTGCCCAGGCGGATGCCGGAGGTGACGGTGGGCTTTTCCGGGTCGAACGGCACGCCGTTCTTGTTGCAGGTGATGCCGGCGCGCTCGAGGCTCTGCTCCGCGGCATTGCCCTTCACGCCCTTGGGCCGCAGGTCGACCAGCATCAGGTGGTTGTCGGTGCCGCCGGAGACGACGGCGCAGCCGCGCTCCGTGACCACCTCGGCCAGCGCCTTGGCGTTGGCGACGACACTCTGCGCGTAGAGCTTGAACTCGGGCCGCAGCGCCTCGCCGAAGGCCACGGCCTTGGCGGCGATGACATGCATCAGCGGGCCGCCCTGCAGGCCGGGGAACACGGCCGAGTTCATCTTCTTGCCCAGGGCCTCGTCGTTGGCGAGGATCATGCCGCCGCGCGGGCCGCGCAGCGTCTTGTGCGTCGTCGTGGTCACCACATGGGCGTGCGGCAGCGGCGAGGGGTGCAGGCCGGCCGCGACCAGGCCGGCGATATGCGCCATGTCGACCAGGAAGTAGGCGCCCACGGCATCCGCGATCGCTCGGAAGCGGGGAAAGTCGATGATGCGCGAATAGGCCGAGGCGCCGGCGATGATCAGCTTGGGCTTGTGCTCGCGCGCCAGCCGCTCGACCTCGTCATGGTCGATCAGGCCATCCGCCTCGCGCACGCCGTATTGCACCGCGTTGAACCACTTGCCGGACATGGCCGGCCTGGCGCCGTGGGTCAGGTGGCCGCCCGCGTCCAGGGACATGCCGAGGATGGTGTCGCCGGGCTGCAGCAGGGCGAGCTTGACGGCGCCGTTGGCCTGGGCGCCGGAATGGGGCTGGACGTTGGCGTAGGCGCAGCCGAACAGCCGCTTCGCCCGCTCGATCGCCAGGCTCTCGGCGACGTCGACATGCTCGCAGCCGCCATAGTAGCGCTTGCCCGGATAGCCCTCGGCATATTTGTTGGTGAGCACCGAGCCCTGGGCCTCGAGGACGGCGCGGCTGACGATGTTCTCGCTGGCGATCAGCTCGATCCCGTCCTGCTCGCGGCCGAGCTCGGCCCGGACGGCATGGGCCACGTCGGGGTCGACCTCGGCAAGAGAGGCCGAGAAGAAGCCGGGCCAACGCTGCTCGGTGGTAGCCGGGGCCGTCTTCGCCGCATCTGCCATGGTCAGCACTCCACCCTCGTCAAGGCCACCGGCCCGCCACATCTCTCGCGGCCCGTCTCTCGCACCGATTGGGCCGGCTTGTCGAGAGCCTGCCGGTGCAGGTGCCCCCACGGGTCGCACCGGCAGGCTGCGGGCTCAGTTGGTCAGCGGCGCCGCGTGGACCAGCACCTCGTCGTTGCGGCGGCTGATCTCGATCCGGTCCGTGGCGAAGCCGACATCGGCGGGGGTCGAGAGGGTGACGGTCTGGCCGGGGGTGAGCACGGCCTCGAACCGGACCGGCGTGCCGGCCTCGCCCTGCGCCAGGGTGGCGACCACGCGGTAGCCGTCCTGGTCGACGGTGTAGTAGGCGGTGCCGGTGACGGCGCCCAGGTCGATGGGGCGGGCCTCGATCGGGCGCAGCCCGTCGGCATGGGCCGCGGCGGCGGTGGTCAGCGCCAGGACGGCGGCGAGGAGGGTGGGGCGCAGTTCCATGATGGTCTCTCGGCGTTGGGCGTCGCCGGGCCCGATGCCCAGCGCTGCTTCTGTTGCAATGCAACATGGGCCGGCCCACATCATTGTTCCAATCGATTGGATCGCTGATGGCCATCGACCACGTCAATCTAGCCCGGATCGACCTCAACCTGCTGGTGGCGCTCGACGCGCTCTTGACCGAGCGCAGCGTCACCCGCGCCGCGGCCCGGATCGGCCTCGGCCAGTCGGCCATGAGCCACAATCTCGCCCGCCTGCGCGCGCTGTTCGACGACGAGCTCCTGACGCGCGGGCCGGACGGGATGCGGGCCACGCCGCGGGCCCTGGCCCTGACCGATCCCGTGAGGGTGGCGCTGGCGCAGATCGAGTCGCTGGTACGGCACGACCAGGCGTTCGAGCCCGCCACCGCGGAGCGGCTGTTCCGGGTCGGCCTGCCGGACAGCATCGAGGTGCTGCTGGGGCCGGCTCTGCTGGCCCTGCTCTGCGCGGAGGCCCCCGGCGTCCGCGTCCGGTTTTACTCGACCGACCGGCTGCAACTGCTGGACGAGCTGGATGCCGACCGCCTGGACCTCGGTATCGGCATCGGCACCTTCCCGGCCGGGCGGACCCACCACAAGCGCCGCCTGCTCGCCACCGACACCTATCTGTGCATGTTCAGCGCCGAGCGGGTCGGGCTGCAGCCGCCGATCTCGCTCCAGGACTATGTACGGCTGCCGCACGTGCTGACCAGCCTGCGCCAGGGCGAGCGCGGCGTGGTCGACGAGGCGCTGGGCCAGCTCGGGCTGGAGCGCAAGGTCGTGCTGACGACCCCGCGCTTCGTGGCCGTGCCGTTCCTGGTCGCCGGCGCGCCGGTGATCACGACGATGCACACCAAGCTCGCCCGGTTCTTCGCGGCCGCCCTCGGCCTGAGCCTCAGCCCGACGCCGCTGGAGCTGCCGGAGGTGTCGATCTCGCTGCTCTGGCACGCCTCCTACGACCACGACCCGGCACATCTCTGGCTGCGACGGCTGGTGACGCGCGTCGCGGCGGCGACGGCGGCCGGGACTCAGCCCGCCCCGGCGCCGTAGCCGCGGACGGCCGGGGGCTCCGGTGCCGCCGGCGCCGCCTCCGCCTCGCCCCAGAGGCCGAACACACGGCTGCCGGCCACCAGCCGCGGGTCGCCGAGGGCGATCTCGACCGCCTCGCCGGGTTCGTTCTGCAATCCCGACTCCCGGGCGAGCCCGTCGTCGTTGGCAGGCGGCGGCGGGGCCTCGGGTTCGTTCTGCAACAGCCTCTCGGGTTCGTCCGTGCACGATTCGAGCGGCTCGCGGCGCAGCTGGCGCAGCTCCTTCAGGCAGCGCGACAGCTCGCGGCCCTGCTGGGCCTGGTAGCCGCGGACGGCGTTGAAGCGCTTGACGTCGAAGGTGGTCAGCGGGTCGGCCTGCTCCCACTGGAAGCCGTGCGCCGGCGGGCGGACCTTGGGGGCGGAATCGAGGATGGCGACCTCCATCCGCTCCGCCCGCTCGCCCTTCCAGAACGCGACCGCCATGCGGCGGACGAGCCTGGCCTCGATCTCGCTCTCGGGGCCGACCTCCGCCATCAGCCGGGCGGTCAGGGCCTCCAGCTCGGCCGCGTCCTCGCCGTCGAGGACGAGGTGCTCCATGGCGGCAAGGCCGTGCTTGAGGGCGTTGCGCGAGGCGCGCGCCTTGCCCTCGGCGGTCACGGGACCGCGCGAGCGGGCGCCGTTGCGGCGGGCGGCCTCGATCTGAGCGGGGGAGCGCGGGCGGGGTTCGGGCATGGCGGCGGTCCTGTGGGTTGCAGGCGATCTGCAGCCAGTATAGCGCAACGAGGAATTTCAGCCTAGCCCGATCGCTTGCACCCGCCGGGCGGCGCACGTAGATCACCGGTGATCGTCGAGGAGCCTGCCGGACCGTCGTCGGAGACCCCGCCGCGCCCGGCTCGTGACGAGGCCGGTGCGCATCGGGGGCGACCACGGGGGCCGGCCAATCTCCGTCGCGATCGTGCCGGAGGAACGGTGGGCGAGCTCGGCGACGCAGCTGCCGGCGGGTTGGATCGCGTGATGTCGGTGTTCCTGGGGCGCGTGCGGCAGGCCGAGGTCGGCGCGCTCCGAGGTGGTTACCGACCGTTCATCGAACATGGTATGGCGACGGCGCACACGAGATGGAAACAGCAGGGAATGATGCCATGAGGCGGAAAGGCCAGCTCGCCCGGATCGGGCGACCGATGCGTGGAGCCGGCCGCCGGCTCCGGGCGGCCACGCTCGCCGCTGCTCTGGCGCTGGGCGGCCTGGCGGCGGCGACGCTGCCGCGGGCGGCGGCCGAGGCGGCGGAAGCCAGGAACCCGAAGAAGCAGGTCGTCGTGATCTGGAAGGATTTCGAGGCCCAGAACCAGGCGCGGAAGCTCATCGACAGCGGTGCCCTGAAGTCCAATCCCGATGCGGTCAACAGCCTCGTCGCCTGCATCGTGCCGAACGGCACCCAGCTCACCGTCGTCAACTGGGGCCAGGCCACCGACGACGTGCAGGTGACGTCCGGCCCGTTCAAAGGCTGCTCCGGCAACGTCATGAAGGACTATGTCGACGAGTGAGGCCTCGGGCGCGCGATGGCGTGGGCGGCCGCTCGTGCGGCGGCTGCGTCCCACACCGGTCAGAGTTTGGGGTGGCGTCGGTTTGGTCCATCGGTGAGGACATGGACGATCGGGGCGACGGCGGCGTGCATTCCTAAGAGGAACGCGTCGGCTTTCCGTCCTTCATCGTGACCACGACCAATGTTTGGCATGCATCGAGCGCTCATAGGAGAACGTCCATGGCGCGCAACACGCCAGTCTCGCTCCGCGATCATTTCGCCGACTTCGTCGACCGGCAGGTGGCGGGCGGGCGCTCCGGGTCGGTCATCGTCCACGGCCAGTGAGCAGGTGGTCGAGGAGCAAGCCTTCGTGGACGCCATCGCCGATCCCCGGGAGGCCCGAAGCACGGCGGGATCTGCGGACCGAGCTTGCGGCGCCGGTCGCATCACTGGTAACATGTTATCCGCACATCGGGAGCATGGGCCTGTGGCCGAGCCAGCGACACGCAAGATGGCGAGCTATCGGGGGCGGTTGCGCGCGCGCGGGCTGCGGCCGGTGCAGGTCTGGGTACCGGACCTGCGCGATCCTGCCGTGCGCGATCGGCTTCGGGCGGACGCGGCGCTGGTTCGTGGCCATGCCAGCACGGTTGAAGGTGACAGCTTCGTCGACGCGGCCCTGGCCGATCTGGCGGACTGGCAGGGTTGAGGCGCGGGGATCTGGTGCTGGTGGCGCTGCCGGGCGACTACGGCAAGCCGCGCCCGGCGCTGGTGATCCAGGCCGACGCCCTCACCGTCGACGATTGCGGCAGCGTCGTGGTCTGCCCGCTCACCACCCACCTCACCGGTGCTGCCAGCTTCCGGGTCGTCGTCGACCCGACCGAGGCCAACGGGCTGCACCATCGCTCGGAGGTCATGGTCGAGAAGCTGGCGGGTGTCGCCCGGGCGCGGCTGCGCGAGGTCGTCGGGCAACTCGACCGCGCCAGCATGAGTGCTGTCGAGCGCGCGCTCCTGCTGGTGCTGGGATTTGCGTAGACCTACGGGCGGTGGGGGATCAAGGACCGCGGGAGACTGCCGACCCATCGGTGGAAACCGCTATGGTCGGCAGCGCCTTTTTGGACAGGAGTTTCGTGCCGTGAGCGATGATTCCGTTCGCTACGACCCGATCACCGACACGTTGTGGGTGGAGCTGCGCCCCTGGCCCGGCGGGTCTGCGACCGAACCGGCCGCCGGCGGCGAGGATGCGGCCGAGGATCTGGTCATCCACTACGCACCGGACGGGCGCCCCTGGGCCTGGGAGATCGAGCACGCCTCCCGGCACACTGAACTGGTGGGCGAGGCGCTACGCACGTTGCGCGAGATGCGGGGATTGCTGGACGCGGCGTGACGCACAAAACTCAGGAGGGCGCAGGCCGGTGTGGTTTGGGTATGTGATCGGTGGGAAGATTGCGTAAGCCTGCCTGCGCCAAGATCTTTTTTCAAGGTATTCGATAACGCCCGCTTGCCCGCCTTAATGTCTTGTTAAGGTGATCTGGTACAATAGACCCCGGGAGTCGATGGGCGTGGGGCTGTGGATTTGCGGTCGAAGCAGAAATTACTTGATGCAGCTTTATCGATCACCTGCAGATAGACGTAAGCCAGCAAACTTCAGCATAGTATTTGTGACAACGGTGCGGATTGCTAAGCTCTGCTAGCGAATGGGTTGCTATCGTTTAATCGGATCTAGTACGGTGGATTGCAGGCTGTCTCAAAGACTGGCCGATGCGGCTCCACCATGGCAACACCTCAACCATGCGGCCTTCGAAGGGGTAGCCATTGCTCTCATAAATGTCGGGTGAGATATTGCTGTGAACACTTGACAACTGCCAGCCCTGGAAACGTTCCTCAGTTGCCGCATTGACCGCCCCAAAGAACGATGCCTCAGTTGCCAAACTAAGTGTCAACTCGAGTTCGTCGATGGGACAGAAAATCACTGGAATTTGGTCTTCTTCGATAATTTCAGGGTCCCGACTGATAACCATTGCCCTCGCAATATTTACTACATCATCCTGTATTGTGTTGGCCATCGAGAGCCAAGCATTCAAGGTCAGAACAATCCCTTTTACGTCTTTCTTCAGCCGCTCTTGTCTGAGAAGGCCACGGCGATAGTGCGATGCAAAGCGCCAAATCTGAGAGACACCCTTCGCCATCTCATCGTAGCCCCTACGTGCATCGGCGATGGGCTTCTCTGAGTATCGAGCTTCATAACTCATTCGGGTGGCCTTGCATTCCAAGATAAGGCAAACTCCATCATTGTCATTTACCAAAATATCTGGAGAATCTATTTCATTCTTCCGGATATGGTACTTGAAGCTGCTCCTGACAGTGTACGATGGAAGCATGCTACTAAGAAATTCTAGGGAGTATGTCTCGAAGCGGCCAGATATCTCGTTTCTGACATCATCATTTCCCTTAACTAAGTCGTAGAATAAGCCGGACGTACTTCTCAGAATGAGAAGATCGGGGAGGGGCGCATTTAGACGCTCTCCGGCGCGCCCGAACGCAATGCAGGGATATTCGCGGAACAGGCTGCGCTTGTAACTCGTATGACCAAATCCGGAGCGAAGTTCTGATGCTCTCTTCCGTGCTCTGGCATGGGGGATGGAGACCAAGTCAAGGATCGCGTCGAGTGTCCGCTTAGAGATCCCGATTTCTTCCATGACGATCCCGCGCCCAATTGCTGGCTTGTCTAGGTACATTGTTCGCAGGGCGAAGCATGCCAAGGCAAAATCATCTATAGTGAAACCGTTTGCCCCGTGGAAGAACGCTCGCGCTAAGCTGCCGCCGTAGATGAATCCAGCTCGGTAGATCTGAGAATATGAAAGAAAACCGCGCTGCCATTCGAACTGACGCTGTGCAAGTCTGTGAAGCTCTCGGAGCACATTAATGCGTTTGAGTGTGAAGCTATCCTCAGCGTTTTCAAGACCTGTGAGTGCGTTCGTGACGCGGGCCATGGCCTCAAATCTCCCGCAGTTGAGATGTCTACTAGGCCGATCAGTCGGAAATTTTGACTTAGGGGTTGCTAAAAGTTCATTCAGTATTGTCTCAATCTTCCACGGATGCACGGCATAACCTGATGTCATGTCATTGGTTGCTGCTTCCTCGGGAAACACCAGAAATGGCGCCGCCTTTTCCGGCCTCCCAGACTGGGCCGCGAACGTCGCCCAGGCCATGACAAAAAATGCCTCATCGTCCGCTATAGCAAGAAGATCAGCAAGCTTTTTCTTATATAAGTTACGACGGATATGGCTCATTATAGTTCTCGCGGCAATGCGTGGACGCTATGTGGAATCAACTGTCTGGCATCTGATCTGCTACAAATTAGTGCTTTAATAGCTGTCTCAAGCAATCCCAACAAACACGGCGAGCACACGCGTCGTACCGAGCAGGACGTCATCTTCGAGCCGCCCGATTGGGTCGCTCAACTTCTCCCGTGGAACGGTGTGTGCTTTGTCGACCAGCACCTGGGACGACTTGTATAGCCCATTCTCGGCGGTCGGCGCGATCGCGATTCGGAACATATGGGTGTCGCGCAGCTCGCTGGTGATGGGCAGTATCGTGACCGAAGGATGCAGGTCGAACAGGTCGGATTGGGTCATCAGGGCCGACCGCGGCTTGCCGTAGGCGCCCCGGTGGTGCGACGATGAGCAGGTCGCCACGGCTCAACGCCAGCCTTCCGTTTCGGCTGTGGCAGCGAGCCGGTCCACCGTCTCGCGCTCTTGCGGATCGTCGCGCAGCATAAGTGACTGGCGGCGGCATTCGGCGGCGAAGCCCTCACGGCGGGTGTCCGGCACCCAGATCTGGATCGGGCGGAGACCGGCCGCGCGCAGGTCGGCGCGATGGCGCTTCGTACATCCAGTCAAGGGCGTCGGCATCGAGCAACTTTCTGCATGACACGTAACAATAGATCGTCAGCAGAGGCCGCCGTAAACCGGAAACTTGGTCCCGAAAAAGCCCAGGGGTGGGTGCGGGAGGGGCGCGGGCTCGCGCCCCTCCCGCGGCGCAGCCTCAGCACTCGACCATGTTGACGGCGAGGCCGCCCTGCGAGGTCTCCTTGTACTTGTCCATCATGTCGCGGCCGGTCTGGCGCATGGTCTCGATCACCTTGTCGAGCGGGACGTAGTGGCTGCCGTCGCCGCGCAGGGCGAGGCGGGCGGCGTTGATGGCCTTCACGGCGCCCATGGTGTTGCGCTCGATGCAGGGGATCTGGACCAGGCCGCCGATGGGGTCGCAGGTCAGGCCCAGATTGTGCTCCATGCCGATCTCGGCCGCGTTCTCGACCTGGTCGTTGTCGCCGCCGAGCACGGCGCAGAGCGCGCCTGCCGCCATCGAGCAGGCGACGCCGACCTCGCCCTGGCAGCCGACCTCGGCCGCCGAGATGGACGCGTTCTCCTTGTAGAGCATGCCGATGGCGGCGGCGGTCAGCAGGAAGCGGACGATGCCGTCGTCGCTGGCACCGGGGACGAAGCGGACATAGTAGGCGAGGACGGCCGGGATCACGCCGGCGGCACCGTTGGTGGGGGCGGTGACGACGCGGCCGCCGGCGGCGTTCTCCTCGTTGACGGCAAGGGCGTAGAGATTGACCCAGTCGAGCACGGTGAGCTGGTCGCGCAGGCCGGCCTCGGGGCGGCGGGTGAGCTCCTGGTGCATGGCCGGGGCGCGGCGGCGGACGCGCAGCGAGCCCGGCAGGATGGCGTCGGGGCTGCGGCAGCCGCGCTCGATCGAGCCCTCCATCGTGGCCCAGAGATGGAGCAGGCCGGCGCGGATCTCGGCCTCGTCGCGCCAGACCTTCTCGTTGTCGAGGATCAGCTCGGCAATGGTGCGGCGCTGGGCGCGGCACTGCTCGATCAGCTCGGCGCCGGAATGGAACGGGTAGGGCAGGGCGACGTTGCCGGCGGTGGGCCCGCGGTCGGCCTCGCGCTCGTTCATGACGAAGCCGCCGCCGACCGAGTAGTAGTAGTCCAGCAGCAGCTCCGTGCCGGCGGCGTCCAGGGCGCGGAAGCGGATGCCGTTGGGGTGCCGGGTCAGGGTCTCCTTCTGGCGGAACTGCAGGTCCTGCGCCTCGTCGAACGGGATCTCGCGACCGCCCAGCAGCGGCAGCCGGCCGCTGCTGCGCACCGCGGCCACGATGCGCGGCGCGGCGTCGGGGTCGACCGCCTCGGGCCGCTCGCCGCACAGGCCAAGGATGATCGCCTTGTCGGTGTCGTGGCCCTTGCCGGTCAGCGCCAGGGAGCCGTAGAGCGCGGTCTCGACCCGGGCCGTGGCAGCCAGCCGGCCCAGCGTCTCGAGCTCGCGCAGGTAGCGCTCGGCGGCGCGCATCGGGCCCACCGTGTGCGAGCTGGACGGGCCGATCCCGATCTTGAACAGATCGAACGTGCTGAGCGACATGGCACCCTCCTGGCCGAGCGTCCCCGCTTCTAGCCGATCCGGCGCCCCGGCGCACGTGTCGGGCTCAGCCGCGGCGGGCGGCCGCCGGCAACAGCCACGTGCGGAAGCGGCGCAGCCCCCCCGCCACAGCCCGCCACCACACGAATATAAACA
>JAPJRA010000623.1 GCA_030824835.1 Geminicoccaceae bacterium
CCTGATGCGCCGCACGCCCAAGGCCCAGGCACGGGCCAGGGTCGCGCAGGCGCTGGGCCTCGTCCGCCTCGAGGCACTGGGCGACCGGTATCCGTCCCAGCTCTCGGGAGGGCAGCGGCAACGCGTGGCGCTGGCGCGAGCGATCGTCCTGGAGCCGCGCGTGGTGCTGCTGGACGAGCCGTTGGGGGCACTCGACGCGGCGCTGCGCCGTGAGATGCAGCTGTTCTTGAAGGAGATCCAGCGGACCATCCGCACGACCTTCCTGTTCGTCACCCATGACCAGGAGGAGGCGATCGCGATGGCGGACCGGATCTGCGTCATGGACCATGGCCGTGTGGTCCAGGTCGGCACGCCCGAGGACGTCTACTGGCGGCCGGCGGATACCTATGTCGCCCGCTTCTTCGGCGACGCCAATCTGATTCCGGGGCGCCTCGGCGCCCGCGACGGCACCGCGCGGCGGGTCGACACGCCACTCGGCTATCTGCTGGCCACCGACCGGCCGGAGCTGGAAAGCGGCTCCGCGGTCCAGCTCATGGTCCGCCCGGAGGCCGTCCGCCTCGACGGTGCCGCCGAGAACCGGGTCATGGCACGGGTGGTCGAGGTCGCGTTTGCCGGCCCGATGTTCCAGGTGGTCCTGGCCGCGGGCGGGATGATCTTGAAGGCCAAGCTGCCGAGCCGCGCCAATGGTGCGGGCCTGGCACCGGGCTGCGAGATCGAGGTCAGCTTCGCCGCAGCCGATGCCCGGCCGGTGACCGGATGAGCCGGACGCGGCCCTGGCTGCGTGCCGCCTGGCTCGCCGCCGCCTGGCTGCCGCCGCTGGTGCTGATCGCCATGCCGCTGGCGATCTTCGTCGCCTACAGCTTCTTTCGGGTCGAAGGCAGCGCCATCGTCCACGAGCCGGGCTTCGGCAACTATGCCCGCTTCTTCGGCGAGGGCGTGTTCCTGCCGGTCTTCGCCCGCACCTGCCTGCTGGCGCTGGAGGTCGCGGCGATCACGCTGCTCATCGGCTATCCAGTGGCGATCTGGCTGGTGTCGCTTGAAGGCCGGCGCAAGCTGGCCTTCACGCTGGCTTTCGCCGTCCCGCTGCTGATGAGCTACATCATCAAGATCTACGCCATCCGCGCCATCCTCGGCGGTCAGGGCTGGCTCAACCGGCTCCTGGTCTGGTTAGGCCTGATCGCGGCACCGATCGAGGCCCTGCTGTTCAATCTCACCGCGGTCCTGATCACGCTGTCGATGCTGCTGCTGCCGTTCACGATCCTGCCGATCTTCGTGGCCCTGGAGCGCATCCCCAAAAATCTCTACGAGGCCTCGGCCGATCTCGGCGGCACGGCCTGGTCCACGTTCCGCCGGGTGATGTGGCCGCTGTCGCGTCAAGGAGCGCTGATCGGCGCTTCGTTCACCTTCGTTCTCGCCCTCGGCGACTTCGTCACGCCGCAGATGGTCGGCGGGATGAGCGGCATCACGTTCGGCCGGATCATCTATTCGCAGTTCGGGCTGGCCTTCAACTGGCCCTTTGGGGCCGCCCTGTCCGTCATCCTCGCCGTGGTCGTCCTGGCCGTGCTGTGGCTGGCAGCCGTGCTCGGCCGCAGCCGATGATCCTGCCCTGGTATGCCCGCCTCGCCTTGCGCGTCATCGCCGCTCTGGCGCTGGTGATACTTTACGGCCCGCTGCTGCTCACGATCTTCCTCTCCTTTTTCGACGTCGGTCGTGACGGCGTGCAATGGCAGAGCTTCGGGCTGCACTGGTACGCGACGCTCCTGCACAATCGGGGCATCATGGAGGCCCTGGGCAACACGCTGCTCGTGGGGGCCGCCACCGTCGCCTGCGCCCTCGTGCTCGGCACGCTGATCGCGTTCTGGTACCAGGCCCATCCGGGCCGGCTGCGCAGCGTGCTGCAGGCGATCGTCTTCCTGCCGTTCGTGCTGCCGCCGATCATGACCGGCCTGTCGCTGCTGATCTTCTTCCGCGAGGCCGGCGTCCCGCGCTCGCTGCTGACGGTGACGATCGGCCATACCGTGTTCGTCCTGGCCCTGGTCTACCAGATCATCGGCGCCCGGCTGCGGAGCCTGAGCCCGAGCCTGATCGAGGCATCCTACGACCTCGGCGGCGATGCCCCGCGGACCTTCCGCTACGTGCTCCTGCCGCATCTGGCCTCGGCCATGGCGACGGCGGCGGTGCTGGCCTTCGCGCTCTCGTTCGACGAGACCCTGATCACGCTGCTGGTCACCGGCACCGAAAGCACCCTGCCGCTGCGTCTGTGGGCCATGATGCGCACCGGCTTCACCCCCGACATCAACGCATTGGTGGCGCTGATCCTGGTGGGCAGCGTCGCCGTGTGCGCGGCGGTGGCGCGACTGATCCGGGTCTAGCTGCTGTCACCCGGCTCGAGAGCGATGTCGAGCATCACCGGCTGACGCGGAAACGGCTGGCCATCGAGCCGTCCCAACACCAGCGCCGCCACCCGCTCGCCCAGCGCGTAGGCCGGCGACAGAACCGTGGTCAGCAACGGCTGGGCATAGTTGCGGAAAGCAAAGCCATTGAACCCGGTGACGCGGAGCGCACCCGGAACCGCGAGTCCCAGCCTGTGCGCCGCCGCCAGCGCGGCGATCCCGATCTGATCGTTGGCGCCGACGACGGCATCAGGTCGGGGCGCCACCGCCAGCCGCGCGGCAATCGCGGCGACGACGCCGGCGTGATCGGTCTCGTCGCAGGCGAGCCGCTCCAACGTGGCGTGAGGCGGCAGGGCCGCGGCGAAACCGGCCTCGCGCCGCTCCACGGCCGGCCACGCGTGCAGCGGCGCCACGAACAGGAACCGCCGCGATCCGCGTTCCAGCAAATGCGCCGCCAGAGCACCACCACCGGCACTGTCGTCGAGCAGCACGATGCAGGAATCGCCCGGCCCGAGAGGCGGTTCGTCCTCGATCACGACCAGCGGATGCGGCAGCGCCGCCAAGCGGCGATAGACCTCGAAGCGCTGTTGCCGCGGCCCCGATGCGATGATAGCCAACGCGTCGATATGCATCGCGTGCCGAAGCAGCGCATCGATCCGATTGAGGTCCGGGATGCCATTGACCATGAGGCCGTAGCCGGCCTCGGCCAGGGCATTGCTCATCCCGGAGGCGACATAGCTGATGAAGGGATCGTCGAGAAAGCGCCGGTCCGGATGGACCACTGCCAGGCCGACGGCAAACTCGCGCGCGAGCCTGAG
>JAPJRA010000624.1 GCA_030824835.1 Geminicoccaceae bacterium
TGTGCCATGCCATCCGGATGAACAGCGGCCCGTAATGGCCGAAGTCCGCCGGCCACCAGTCCTGCGAATCCGTCATCAGGGCATGCAGGTCCTTGATCACGGCATCCAGGTCGAGGCTCTTGAACTCCTCGGCGTAGTTGAACGCCTCGCCCATGGGATCGAACAGGGGAGAGTTCTGGTTGAGCTTTTTCAGGTTCAGCTGATTGGGCCACCAATCCTGAATCGTCTTAGCCCCAACCACCACGCGTTCATGAGACCCACCCGTCACCGGGCACTGGTTATCGCTATCCATGTCATCTCCATCCGTCTCTTGGACGTCTCTTGTTCTGTTTGGCCCCAGTGACACGTCGGCCCGCCTTGGCCCGATTAGTTCGGCGCCGTAGCGTCCAGAGCCATCCTAACCGCTGGCGAAGAGGGCCGAGCCGGGATCTGTCGGGCCAACGGTGCATCGATGCAGCTACCTGTTCCGCAGCCGCACCGGACCACACTACCCAGCCGTCATCGAGATTGAGCTCGGGTCGGCGGTGACCGGCACGCCGACGGCGGTTGTCAAGCTTGGCTTTTTCGCCATCGTTGGCTCCCCAGGAATGCATCGCTCGGGCCGTCTCTCAACCCTACGCCACTCTAGCGGGCTCAGTGGATAAGCTCTAATCTCATTATCCGATGAATTGCATAGGATGGCATTATCGTCATGACGACCCTGCGGCAGCTGCGCTATTTCGGCGCCTTGGTCCGCCACCGTCACTTCGGCCGGGCGGCGGAGGAATGCGCCGTCAGTCAGCCGGCCCTTTCCGTACAGATTCAGGAGCTGGAGGCGTGTCTCGGCAAGGTCCTGGTCGAGCGCGGCCGTGGTCGTATCGAGCTCACGCCAGATGGAATGGAGATCGCGCGTCGCGCCGGCCGCATCCTGGCCGAGGTCGCCGAACTCGAGGAATTCGCTCGGCACGGCAGCCAGCTGCTGAGTGGCCCGCTGCGTCTGGGCGTCATTCCCTCCATCGCGCCCTATCTGCTGCCGGCGGCATTGCCGTCCCTGCAGCAGCTTCATCCCTCCTTGGCACTGGAACTGCGAGAGAGCCAGACCGCCGTGCTCACCGGCGAGCTCCAACGCGGTGTGCTCGATGCCCTGGTGCTGTCGCTGCCGGTCGAGCAATCAGAACTCGAGACGTTGACGCTGTTCGAGGATCGGTTTCTGCTGGCCGTGCCTGCCGAGCATCCGTTGGCGGTCGCACCCGGTGCGGCGGCGCGCCTGTTGGCGAACGAGCGGCTGCTGCTGCTCGAGGACGGGCACTGCTTACGTGATCAGGCGCTGAGCTACTGCCAGCAGGTCGATCGCGGCGCGATGAGCGGCTTCGCGGCCTCTAGCCTGGCGACGATCATCCAGATGGTCGCCAACGGTCTTGGGATCACGGTCCTGCCGGAACTCTGCCTGCCGTTCGAGGTGCACGACCCGCGTATCGTCCTGCTGCCGTTCGAGGCGCCGGAGCCCAGCCGCACCGTGGCGTTGGCCTGGCGGCGGTCCTCACCGCGCCGGCGGGATTTTCTCGAACTCGGTAAGCTGTTGGCGGCAAGCCGCGGCGAGGGCCTGCCGCAAGTGATTCAGGACGTCGGCAGGCGGGGATCAGCCGGCTCGGGGAAGATTCCGCCGCAGACGAGGCCGGCATAACGCTGTTCCACCGGGCTGAGCTCGCGAAAATAGGCGCCCAGGGCGATGTCGCACGTGGCGGCCATGGTGGCACGCGCCTGCATGTCGTTCATGGTCCGACGCTCCTCGATCATGGCATGGCCGTAGGTTCGGATCTCGGCACAGGCACCCAAAAGGCCGAGCGCAGCAACTATGGCGAAACGCATCACAGGCTCCTTCATCGCAAGTGAGGGATATTTATCCTATTTCACACTCCAGGGCAAGGGCATTATAGGACTTAGAGCCGATCATACGCCCGATGTCTCGAAGGCATCCCCTCAAGAGCCCACGAGCCCTAGCCCGTGTCCGGTCGATGGGATATTAGGGAGGTTAGTTGGCGAGCGCTTGAATGCGAAGGCTGACCAGGATCACAGCTCGTCAAGATCCGGCATGCCAGAGGAACTTGATGTGCCGTCGACGGTTGATCGACGCGCGCCGCCAAATAAATCCACTGAATGAGAGAGGTTCATGCGAAGCTCGGCGCCTCGGATCTATCAGCTTCATCCGCTCCTTGCTGGACCCATGGCGTCCTGGCCCGAACACTTGCCGCGCATTTCGCGGATGGGTTTCGATTCGATTTACGTCAACGCCTTCTGGGAGCCTGGTGCCTCCGGCAGCATTTACGCCGTCCGCGATCCATTCCAGCTCCACCCGCTGGTGCGGGGAGGGGCGGACGGCAGCGCAGCGGAACTGACGGCGGGCTTCATACGGGAGGCCGCCGAGCACGGGCTCGAGGTCATGCTCGACCTCATCGTCCCGCATGCGGCGCGCGAATCCACCTTGCTCGACGAGCATCCCGACTGGTTCAGGCGTGGCGACCAGGGATTGGTCGCTCCGATTCTGGCCAACCCTGGCGATGCCCGGCATCCGCGGGTAATGGCGGACCTGGCCGAGCTCGAACTCGCTCATCCCGAGCTGCACGCCGCGCAGATCGACTATTTCGCCGGCTTGGCCTGCCACTATCTCGACCTCGGCGCCACCGGGTTTCGCTGCAGCTCCGCCTACAAGGTCCCGCCCGGTCTCTGGCGTGGCATCATCGACCGGGTTCGCGAGCGGCATCCGGACGCCGTGTTCCTGGCCGCGGCACTCGGATGCCCGTTCGAGCAGGTGGTGGCGCTCGCCCCTTGTGGCTTCGACCTGATCTTCGACAGCAGTCGCTGGTGGGATTATCATGCGCCTTGGTTTCTCCAGCAGCGCGAGCAGCTGCGGCGCATCGCGCCGACCGTGGCGTTCGTCGAGGACCACAACACGCCGCGGTTGGCCGAGGCTTTCGACGTTCACGAGCCCGAGCAGATAGCGGCTCTCTATCGCGGCCGCTATCTGCTGGCCGCCGGTATCGCCAGCGGCCTGCTGATGCCGATGGGCTTCGAGTTCGGCGTGCGGCGCCGGATGGATCCCGTCGCCACCCGACCGGCGGACTGGCAGTCGGAAACGGCAGCGCCTGTCGTCGACCTTACCCAATTCATCGCCGAGACCAACGCATTGAAAGCCGGGTCCGGCGTCCTGAACGAGGCGTGGCCGCTCGAGCGG
>JAPJRA010000625.1 GCA_030824835.1 Geminicoccaceae bacterium
ACCGGCGGCTCTCTCGCCCGGTTGCTGCCCAGCCAGGAGCGGCGCGCCACGGCCTGATCCGGTTCAGCCGTCGGCTCGCGCCACGACCAGATGCGGGTAGGCGGTCGCGATCCGGATGCGGCCATCATGGGCGTACGGCGCGAAGAGGTCCTGGGCGGCCTTGTCGTCCAGTCCGGCCGCGGCGGCGCCGAGCAGGAAGTGCAGCACGCGGCGGCGGGCGGACGGTTGGTCGGGGAGGTTCACGGCGTAGCGAACGGTCTCTCGTCGGGCCGGCGCACCGAGCCTCGCGAACGTGGCCTCGGCGTCCTCGGCCAGCGGGAACGGGAACGGCAGACCGGCCAGGGCGAAGCCGTCGCGCCAGAGGCCGGCGACGGCGTTCGATTGGTCGAGCAGGGCTGCGATCAGGCGGCCCCGCGGCGCCAGCAGGCGCAGCAGGGTGGCGGCGTCCGTGTCCAGGTCGGGAACGTAATAGAGGCTGTGGTTGGCCAGAATCAGGTCGAAGCTGCCGGCGCCGGACTGGTCCGGCGCGAGCAGGCCGAGGTGAGCGACCAGAGGCTCCAAACGGGCGCGCGCCTCGTGGAGCTGGTCCGCCACGGGCTCGACCAGCCATAGGTGGATGCTCTCGCGGCCGATCCCGCTCTGGTGCAGCAGCTGTTCGGTGAACAGGCCCGCCCCGCAGCCGAAGTCGAGCATCCGCACCCGACCGGTACAGGCCGCCTGTAGCTTCAGGTGCGGCCGCAATGCCGCGATCTGCGCTGCCGTCTCGGTCGAATGGGCGAGGAAATACTCGAAGTCGCCGCGGACCTCGCCATAGTCGACCGAGACGGAAGGCGAGGCGGCCGGCGACATCATCCCGCGTCCCTCGCTCAAGCTGCCCCGGACCTGGCCGCGGAGGCCTCGGCCAGGGTCTCGCGCGCTTCGTGGTGGTCATCGGGCTCGGCCGGCTCCGGCTCCTGCAGGGCGTCGGCGCGCGGATGATACTCGAGCTCGATCAGGATCGGAAAGTGGTCGGAGCCGAAGGCGGGCAGGCGGGCCAGGCGGCGGAGCAGGAAGTCCGGGCTGTAGAAGACATGGTCCAGCGGCCAGCGCAGCCACGGATAGTGGGCATGGAAGCTGTTGTAGAAGCCGCGGCCGACGCGCGGGTCGATCAGCCCGCTGAGGCGGCGGAACAGCCGGCTGGTGCGCGACCAGGCGACGTCGTTGAGGTCGCCCGCCACGATCACCGGCCCGTTCTCGCGCTCGATCTCGCGGCCGAGCAGGACCAGCTCGGCGTCGCGCGGCAGCGAGCTGTCGGCCTCGGTCGGGCTCGGCGGCTCCGGATGCACGCCGATCAGCACGATCTCCTCGCCCGAGCGCAGCCGCACCCGTGCGCGGATCGACGGGATCTCCTCGTCGAGCAGGAAGCGCAGCTCGGCCCCGGCCAGCTCCAGCCGCGAGTACAGGGCCATGCCGTAGGTGTTGTCCAGCGGGTGCAGCAGCCGGTGCGGGTGCTCCGGCAGCAGGCTCGCCAGCCGCTCCACCCACCAGTCGTCGGTCTCCAGCGCCAGCACGATGTCGGGGCCGGTCTCGGCGAGGCTGCGGGCGAGGCCGTCGACCTCGCGGTTGGTCATCAGCACGTTGACCACCACCAGCCGGATCGAGCGCGCCGCGTCGCCGTCCCTCGAGCCGGCCACGCCCTGCCGCCGCCACAGCCGCGTGTAGGGCAGGATCATGAACAGCTGCCAGGCGATCGCCGCCGCCAGCGCCGCCAGCAGGGCGATGTCCCACCCGTGCGGCCACGGCCGCAGCGCCAGGAGGCCCATGGCGGCGATGCCGCCCAGGACCGCGATCTGCTGGCGCGGGAAGTCGAAGGCCCGCACCCACCAGAGCCGGGAGCGCGTCAGCGGCAGCAGCGTCGCCAGCACGCAGGCCCCGGCCAGCAGCCGGCAGGCGGCCATTGTCACCATGGTCAGGGTTTCCAGGACAGGTCTCCCCTCGTTGCCGCTCCCGATGCCGTCCGCAGGCCCTCGACGTCAAGCCCCTGGCCGCCGATAACCGCCCCAGCACGGACAATGGGAGGGGACAATGGCTCCGGCATTCATCGAGCGGTTCAGCCTGACGGGCAAGCGGGCGCTGGTCACCGGCGCTTCCAAGGGGATCGGGCTCGAGATCTGCAAGGTGCTGGCCGATGCCGGGGCCGACGTGGTGGCGGTGGCCCGCGACCAGGACGGCCTCGCCGAAGCGAGGGCCGCGGTCGAGGCGCTGGGCCGGCGCTGCCTCGTGCTCGAGGCCGACATGGGCACGGTCGAGGGGCCGCGCGGCGCGGCCAGGGCGGCGCTGGACGCCTGGGGCGGCATCGACATCCTGGTCAACAATGCCGGCATGTCGTTCGTCGAGCCGATCCTGGAGACCACGGTCGAGCACTGGGACCGCACCCAGGCGGTCAATCTGCGCGGCCCGTTCCTGATGGCGCAGGCGCTGGCGCCGGGCATGATCGAGCGCCGGCAGGGCAAGATCGTCAACATCAGCTCGCAGACCAGCTCGATCGTCATCCCCGACCATGCCGCCTACGCCGCCTCGAAGAACGGCCTCAACGCGCTGACCAAGTGCATGACCATCGAGTGGGCGCCGTTCAACGTGCAGAGCAACGCCATCTGCCCGACCGTGATCCTCACCCCCATGGGCGACCGGGTCTGGGGCGACCCGGCCAAGGGCGATCCGATGAAGGCCAAGATCCCGCTGGGCCGCTTCGGCAAGCCGATCGAGGTCGCGGACCTGGTCCTGTTCCTGGCCTCCCCGGCCTCGGACATGATCACCGGCGAGACGATCTACCTGGACGGCGGCTACACCTCGCTGTGAGCGGGGGCGGTCCGGCCGGGCACCGGACCCGCGACACCCGTCACCCCGCGCACCGGACCCGCCAGGGGTCGCTCGGGTTCAGGCGTGCGTGACGGCGCGCCACGCTCGGGTCCACACGTGCGCGACGAGGTCCATCGCTCGGGTTCACGTGTGCGCGGCGGCGCCGATGGCTCGGGCTCGCGCGCGCACCACGGTGCACCGTGCTCGGGTTCAGACGTGCGCGGCGGCGCCGCTCGCTCGGGTTCAGACGTGCGCGCGTCGCTGTGCCTGGGTTCGCGCGTGCGCTCCAATGCCGGCCCGATCAGGCCTGCAGCCCTGGCCTTGCGGTGGGCGAGGAAGGCGCGCTGGGCGCGGGCGGAGGCGCAGC
>JAPJRA010000626.1 GCA_030824835.1 Geminicoccaceae bacterium
TTCACCGCCTC
This sequence comes from Geminicoccaceae bacterium, assembly GCA_030824835.1. Lineage (GTDB taxonomy): Bacteria > Pseudomonadota > Alphaproteobacteria > Geminicoccales > Geminicoccaceae > Benzoatithermus. Next base: position 12 of record JAPJRA010000626.1, read on the forward strand.
CACGGCCAGCGCCAGCGCATGGTGATGCTCCGGCAGCCCGCGTTCCATGAGCCCCGCGAAGGCCTGCCGCCCGGTGGGCGTGGCCCGGACGGCATCGCTCGCGATCCTGAGTTGTCCCCCGGCGCTCAACCGCGCGACCCGGCCCTCGATGACCTCCACCGTGGGCGTGACCCAGGGCGCCATGAGCATCTGGACCGCTTGGCACAAGGCCGGCATCCGCTGTGCGCCCCTGATCGTCAGTCCAAGTACGGCAAGATCCAGGCTCGTGCTGCTGTCGAGGTTCATGCGACGCCCTCCGGAATGTCATCCGGCGCATCATGTAGCGATACGGATGTAAAGTATCGGGCAAATGAACGACTGTCTATTTAGACTAAGTCTTAGTGCTGCACCGTCTATTGCACGTTATTGTTCCTTGAACTATCGATCGCTGCTGACGACGAATCGGCGCCATTCAGGTTCTGCCCATGCCATCGGACACCTTGCTCGACACTCTCCCCTCGACCGCCGCCACGGGCCGCCGGCGGCGGTTGAGGCTGTGGGAGATCGAAGGCGGCTATCATTGTTCCCTGGTCGGCACCTGCCTGTCGCCCGCTCTGGCCAAGCAGGTTATCCGACGGGCACGGGTCCAGCTCGAGCCCGATTCGGCGGAGTACCACCTGCACAGCCTGCTGGTGAACGAGGCGTCGCGTGCCGGCACCATCGCCCGCTTCATCACCAAGACTCTCGACGATGCGTTCGGTGGCATCGTGCGCCGGGTTGGCGCCACGCCCGGCGACGATGAGCTTGCCGCCTTGTGGGATGAGCTCTGCGGCAAGGGGGAGATCGCGGGCGCCTACTGGGCTTTCCTCACCTTTGCCCATGTGCCGGCGGCGCTGCGCGTGCGCATTTTCGGCGAGGTGCACATGCTCTCCCATTTCATGGGAGGCCACAATCGCGGCAGTGCCAAGGCGCTGTGGCTCGCGGAGCGGCGCGCCGAGCAGCTGGCGGAGCGGCTGGCCCGCCAGCGGCGCCAGGCGCACGAGACCCTGGCCTGCAAGGAGCAGCGGATCGAGCTGCTGGCGAACGAGCTCGCCAGCACCCGCGAGGAGCTCGCCCGTCGCATGGCCCGCGCCGTTCGGGTCCGCCGGGCGTCGGTGGCCGCGCGGCGCGTGGACCCCGGGAAGCTGGAGCGCCGCGTCCTCGCCGCCCGCGCCCGGCTCCGGCAGGTCGAAGCCGAGAATGCGCGCCTCCGACAGTTGGTCGACCTGCTGAGCGACAATGCCGGCACGACACTCCCACCGACGCCGGCTCCGTCCGCGTCGCCGGTCGACGACGGCGCCGAGCGCTGCCTGCTCTATGTTGGCGGGCGCTGCAGCCTGCTGCCGCACCTGCGCCGCCATGCCGATGCGCGCCGGTTGGTGCTGCTGCACCACGACGGCGGTGACGAGGAAGGTGTCAACGTGCTGGAGCGCCTCATCGGCCGCGCCGAGGCGGTGTTCTGCCCGATAGACTGCGTCAGCCACCAGGCCTGCCTGCTGGCCAAGCAGCTCTGCCGACGGCTGGAGAAGCCGTTCGTACCGCTGCGCACCGGCAGTGGAACCTGCTTCCTGCGCGCCATCGACCGGTGGCGCGGAGTCGAGAGCACGGACCTTGCACGCGGGGTGCGCGCCTAGGGAGGATTGCCGGGCGGCGACGCCAACCGCTAGGAAGGCCGCACACCTCGGTCGTGCCTGCGGGAGAGCGCGCTTGGCCACCATCATCGGCGTGGCGCTGCCGTTCTTCGCCGTCCTGGTCTGCGGCATGCTGGCGGCCCGGTTCAGGCTGCTCGACGATGCCGGCCTGATGGGCCTGAACGCCTTCGTGTTCTGGTTCGCCCTGCCGGCACTGCTGTTCCACAAGGTGGCCACGACGGCCTTCGAGCGGCTGACCGACTGGACCCTCTATGTCGGCTACGAGGGTACCTGCCTCCTGCTCTATGCCGTCGTGCTCGCGGCTGTTCGCTGGATCGCGCGCCGTCCGCTGCGGGAGGCGGCGATCTGCGCCTTCGCGGCCTCGTGGGGCAATGTCGGCTATATCGGGGTGCCGTTGCTGATCGCCGCCTACGGCGAGAAGGGCGCGCTGCCCAGCGTCATCGCCGTCGTGCTGGATACGCTGATCCTGCAGAGCCTCACCATCCTGCTGCTGGAGAGCGGCGGCAATGCCGGACGCGGCGGCGTCGGGGCGGTAGGTCGAGCGGTCATCCGCAACCCGCTGATCCTGGCCGTGATCGCCGGCGGCGTGGTCGCGTGGACAGGCGTCGACCTGCCCACGCCGGTGACCGGATTTCTGGGCCTGCTCGGCCCCGCCGCGGGGGCCGGCGCGCTGTTCGCGCTTGGTGCCACCCTGCGCGGCCGCGCGTTGACGCAGGACAAGGCGCTGGTGGCCGGCGTCACGCTGGCCAAGCTACTGCTGCTGCCGGCGCTGGCCTGGCTCGTGCTGCAGGAGGTTCCGGTACCCGCCGATCTCACCGCACCGCTGGTGGTGACCACGGCGCTGCCGACTGCCGCCAGCGTGTTCGTGATCGCGCAGCGCTACGGCGTGCTCGAGCGTCAGGCGGCGGCGATCGTCTTCGCCAGCCACCTTCTGGGCATCCTCTCCCTGACCCTCGTGCTGGTCCTGCTGCAGGCATAGTCCGGTCCGCATCGCCGACGGTTGCATACAATTTGTGGCGAATCGGGCTTACAGCCACTATTCGGCCGTTCCGCCGTGCACTACGATCGATCGGTATTGCACGAAGATGACGGGGCAGACGTTATTGGGAGGCTAGAAGTTGCGCTGCGGGACAACCGCATGGCGTATTGTGCTGCCTGTCGCTCTCGGCGGGGCATTATTCTTCGCCAGTTTGCACTGTGCAGTAGCCGCCGAGAATGTGAAGGTCCGCGTCCGGCCCGGGCAGACCCTGCGGGACATCGCCCAGCAGCAACTCGGCGATGCCGATCTCTGGACGGAGATCCTGCGGGCCAACGGGCTGGCCTCGATCACCGACGTGCAGCCGGGCATGGAGCTCATTGTCCCCGCGGGCGAGATCGCCACCGCTGACCGCGCGCTGCGGCAGGCACTCGCGGCCCTGCAGCAGGCGACGGAGCAGGGTGCGCGCCTGTTCGCCGCCCCGCAGATCGAGCAGGCGCAGGCGTTCTACGAAGAGGGGGTGGCGAGCCGCAAGGCCGGGAAC
>JAPJRA010000627.1 GCA_030824835.1 Geminicoccaceae bacterium
TGGCTGCCCCTCCCTTCTGCCACAGATCGACAAGACAAGGGTTCGAACGTGCGCGAATCACGTTGTAGCAGCTCTGCCAACCGGCTCGTGAGCTGTGCTGGACAATCCGGGGGCGGGGTATGGCCGCTGGCGGCTCGGGTTCGCACGTGCATTTCTGCGCGCACTCGGGAGCGCGAAGGAGACGTTATGTCGGGTTCGCCCGTGCAATTCTTCGCGCGCGATTCGCTACGGCGGGTCATCGATCCGGGCTGGTCACCTGTCGACGAACTGATCGCGCCGGGGAGCGTGATGGCTGACATGAGCGGAAGCCGGATCTGCTGCAGAGGAGACGCCATTATGGCAGATTGATTCGAGGAATAACATCCTTGCTCTAAGGCGCCTCCGAGAGATCAACGAAATGGCGTTGCAAGGCTCCCGCTATCCATCGCCAGAGCCGGAAATCCGCGCTGGGGCTGCGCCGCTAGAACGCCAAGATCTAAAAAAGTAAACCATCAAGGGGTAAGCATCCTCGCCACCCGGAAGCCGACATCGTTGTACCGGACGTCCGGCGCGTACCCGCCGCGGCTGGCGGAGCGGAGGATCCTGGGATTATTGGTCCAGGAGCCGCCGCGCAGGACGCGCCCCGGCCTGTCATCTCTTTCAACGGACAAATGCCCATCAAGCGGGGCGCCCTCGTAGCTACCAGCATAAGAATCCTGCACCCACTCGAAGACATTGCCATGGACATGATGCAGGCCGAAGGGATTCGCATGAAATGTCGGCTCGTCCATCGCCACTGTGCCCTGGCGGTCGATGCCAGCGGCACCCGAACCATAGACATGGTTGCCGTCGTAATTGGCCTGAGCCGTCGAGATGGTGGCCCCGGTCCAGAACGGCGTCGTCGTCCCTGCCCGCGCCGCATATTCCCACTCGGCCTCCGTCGGCAGACGGTAGGGTTGCCCAGTCCGCTGCGCCAGCCAACCTACATAGGTCTGCGCGTCCAGCCAGCTCACGCACACAACCGGATGCGCATCGGTCTGCACGAAGCCGGGATCGCGCCAGTCGTGATCCGCCATCAGCTGCCAGCTCTCGCCCGTCCAGGCGTAGGCACCGCCCGACATGTCGTGCTTCGTTGCGGCAGCAAAGCTCGCAAACTGGCCGCACGTGACCGTGTAGCGGGCGATCGCGAAAGGCGTGGCGAAGCGCACCTCCCGCTGTGGTCCCTCATCAGTATATCTGCCCTCCTCGTTCGCGGGCGAGCCCATCGAGAACGAGCCGGCGTGGATCACTACCAACTCCGGGCACCAGGGTTTGTCCACATCGCGGAAGACGTCGCCCGGGCGGCGGACCGGCGCGCGTGGTGGCGATGGACGCTCCTGGTCGAGCCGGTCGCCGATGGCTCGCGCGAGTTCGCGCACGGCCCTTCTGACGGCGGGATCCGTAAAGGCGGCGAACGCATGCGGACGCCAGTCCCAACGCTGCCGCTCAGCGATGGCCTGCGCCAGTTCGTCCGCCATCGTCAAATGCGGCCTCTCCAACACCGGCGCATCGACCAGATAGATCGGCAGGATGAGGTCGTCCCGGCCTGCCGCCCGCTCATGCGCTAGGAACTTGCGCAACTCGTCGCGACAGGGCTCGCTTCTGAAGAACCGTGGCGACAGGACGGGAATCAGGAACCGGCAGGCCGCCAGTGCCTTATCCAGCTTCTTCGGCCAATGCTCGCCGAATGCAATGCCGTCAACGTCCTGGAAGATCTCGAAGCTGTCGTCGCCGGTGACGATCCGAACCTGCAGCTCCAGTGCCGCCCGCAGCGCCGTGATGCCGCCGTCATGGCCCTGGTCGTCGAGGCGCGTGTAGCTGAGAAATGCCTGCGGGGTGCCGCTCATATCATCCGGTCGCGTCCAAAATGCCGTCTGAACGGTAACGGGCGGCAGGTGACCTGCCAAGCGTATCGACGGCGCGACGGAAGCTTGCCGCGTGCGGGTGTTCAAGGACATACTTGCAAGAAAGTACCATGAGGTCGAGCATGCTAATCGCGAAGCGGGGCAACAGTCTGGCCGTCCGGTTGCCCCGGAAGCTGGTCGAGCGGCTCGGCCTGCGTGCCGGCGACGAGCTGGCGATCGTCGCGGCGACCGGGGATCGGATCGAGGTCGCCAAGGACGGGCGGCGGGAGCGGACGCTGGCTGCCATCCGTGCGCGCAACTGGGCCTTGCCACCCGACTACGGCTTCGACCGCGAAGGGGCCAACGCCCATTGAAGGTGTTCTTCGACACCAACATTTCGGTCTACGCCCTGATCGTCGCCGCGGCGCCAGACGCAGGGTGCGACACGCTGCTCACCGAGGACATGGAGCATGGGCGCCAAGTATTGGGGCTGACGATCTCGAATCCGTTCGCGTAGCTTCGGTGTCCACGGCCGCCGATGGACGGGCCGATCGCGCTGGGGTGGTGGTTGGATCTGCCGTCGAATCGATGCAGCATGGCAGATCAAGCATAGGCCTTACATCCTATTTTGTACTTCCATTCACGTGTCGGGCGGGGCTCCGGTGCCGGGCGCTCCGCGTGCTCGCTGGCCTTCGCATCGAGCTGCGCGCGCCTGCCCCTGACGCAGGTGACGGCGGCCTGTGAGCAGTGGAACCCGCGGCTCGAGCTTTCGTTCTGAAACTGGTTCCGAGGGCATGTGTGGCCGTTACCCGTCCAGCTCGCGCGCCAGAGCACCAATTCCATCCACACCGACTGCAGTCCGGGGATTCGATGAGCGAGCGGTTTGCGGCGGTCGTGGCCATCCCGGTTCGGGATGAGGCGGAGCGGATCGGTGCGTGCCTCGAGGCGCTGGCGAGCCAGCGGGGCCACGATGATGGGGCGCTGCGCGCGGCGGGCTTCGGGGTGGTGCTGTTGCTGAACAACTGCACCGACGCCACGGCCCGGGTGGTGGAGGCCCTGCGGGCGCGCCTGCCGTTCCGTGTGCTGACGATCGAGCAGCACCTGCCAGCAGGCATGGCGCATGCGGGCTGGGCCCGCAAGCTCGCCATGGACGCCGCGGCGGAGCTGCTGGCCGATGCCAGGCAGCCGGCCGTGATCCTGACCACGGATGCCGACGGGCGGGTCGGTCGGCGCTGGCTCGCGACGAAGCTCGACGAGGTCGCCGCCGGTGCCGACCTGGTCGCGGGCTATGTTCGGGCCGACCGGGACGAGCATGCGCGCCTGCCCGCCA
>JAPJRA010000628.1 GCA_030824835.1 Geminicoccaceae bacterium
GCTCGCGCTGCCCCGGGCGGCCGCAAGCTCCGCGGCATGGGCGGCAGGGGTGCGGGGATCGATCCAGGCCTGTCCATTCCATTCGGCCCAAGGGCCCGGCCGAGGCTGCGGGAACGGCTCGAACGCGCTTCCGTTCCAGTAGTGGCTGTCCTCGGCCACGTCGTCGTCGACTGGAACCGCGGTCAGCCCGGTGACCTCGGCCTGGAGGGCGAGGCACTCCTGGTCAGGCACGGCGCCGATCTGGATGATGAGCCCCTGGGCGTTGACGAGAGCGTATCGGATCATCGGCCTGCCTCACTCGCTGTCGATGCGTGAAAGCGCGTGAAGCAGTGCGCCCTTAAGCATCAGCCGGGAAGAGAAGGTGGTCGCCGTCCTGATGTCGCCGTCTTCGCCGACCATGACGACCGCGACAGCTGTCTGAGAATGCGCCCGCGCCTCGCCGAGGCACTGCTCCAAGGCCTCGACCACGTCGATGCGGGCCGAGGTGAGGGCGGTGCGCAGGAGGACAGTTTCAGCCATGTGGCCCTACCTCTTGACGTGAGTGGCGACCATCGTCCGGCGGACGATGCGGGGGGTGCCGGTATAGGCGCCGCTCGACAACAGCTGTCCCTGCAGCTTGTAGGTCGTGGGGCCGCTCCCGAGATCGTTGTCAAGGATCGACAGCCCGCCGCTGGTCTGGGTTCCCGATGCCCCTGTCACGGTCGGATAAGGGCCCGAGATGTCCACGCCATCGCGGGTGACCCTCAGGTTCGCAAGGCCGGCGGTACCTGTCGCATCCACCTGGAACGTGGCCATCAGCAGCGTCGGCGCGCCCTGCCGCGGCATTCCGATCGTCGCGAGGTCCGTCCAGCTGGTGGTCAGAACGGTGATGGCGGCCGAGCTGGCGACGAGAGGCACGGTCACCGCATTGCCGGCGATCTGCAGCGTGTCCACGACGGCAGTGCCCATCTGCGCCTTGCCGGTGACCAGAAGCGCGTCGGTCTTGACCCCGTTGCCGTCGATGAGGGTCCGCCCGTAGTTGGCGTTCAGGCGGTGCGCGCCCTGGTAAGTCGCAAGGATCAGCACCATGGGCTGGAACGCGATCTCGGCCGACGTCGTCGCCCAAAGCTGCGATCCATCCTTGGTGAACACGATGTAGAGGATGCCGCTCGTCCAGGTCGCGCTCCCGGCCGGGACGGCGAAGCCAGCCTGCTGCCCGTTGTCGGTCGGGTAGCGGATGACGCCGGCGGTCCACGACACCTGGTTGGGGCCCGGGGAGTTGTACTCGAACGTTATGTTCTCGATGGCGACGTTGCGGCTGCCGATCTCCATGGCGTTTGCGCGCACGGTATTGGCGGCGATGTTCCCGCCATCGATCTGCGTCAGGTCTCCGCCGAACCGCCAGTCAGCGAGGGTCCGGCTTCCCGAGATGGTGATCTTGCCCGGGTCGATGAGGGTGGTGTGGGCGTTCACCCGCGCCGCGGGGTCGGCAGCGCGGGCGGTGGTGGTCCCCAGGGCGTTGCCGTTGACTGTGACCGTCTCCAGAAGCGCCGTGCCGCCCCGGATCTTCTCGGCGACGAGGTCGACGACATGGCCGCTCTCGATCGTCGCTTGAGCGATCTGCGCGGGACCGGTGATCACCGCCTCGTTGGCCGTGATGTGGTTGGCCTTTACCGAGCCATCGACGATCAGCTTGCCGGTGTTCTTGCGGCGGACGGCCGGCGCGTAGGCCAAGCCCGAGACCGTGTTCTCCTTGGCGTACCAGAACACCCACCGCGCGGTGAACGCCCCGGAGGGAACGATAATGGGGGCGCTGTTCTCATAGATCTGGGTGCTGCGCGTCGTGGCGCTGGCCACGTAGACCCCACCGTTCGGGTCGGCGAGCTGTGCACCCAGCCGGTTGTAGAAGTACAGATAGGCCCGCAGATCCATGACCGAAGCCGCGGCCCCGAACGTTGCCTGGAACGTCGTCCAGAACTCATCCCCGACGGTCACGGCGAAGGGCTTGGAGACCATCGTCTGGTTGGCGGTGGCGTCCGGGTTGAAGAGTATCCGGCCGAGGCTGTTGGACCAGGACACGCCGCTGGACGGCTGCACCGCGCCCGAGCCCGACCACGCTGCCGGGTCCTGCAACTGATCGTCCGGCACCAGGTTCGTGAAGTCACCGACCCCGATGATCGATGCGGTGACCGCGCCGGCAGCCAGCTCCCGCGTGTTGATGGCGCCCGCGGCGACGGTCCCCGCCGTGACCGCATCCTGCCCGAGCACGTCCGCCGCATAGGCGGTGCCGTTCCAGCGATAGAGCTTCCCGGCCATCATCACGACCGTGGTCAGCTTGCTGGTCGGCAGGCTGGCCACGATCGACACGGGCTCGATGCCCGAGGCAAAGGTGGTGGCGTCGATCACCCCCTGAAGGTCAGTGGCCGTGATCGCGTCCTTCGGCCCGGTCGTCGCGTTGGCGACCGCAGACCATGCCCCCTTGTTCCCCGACGTATCGACCGCACGCACCGCGTACCAGCGCCGCGCGTCATAGCCGAGGTCCGGCACCAGATAGTTGTTGGCCTGCGTCGTATAGGTGGGCACGGTCGAGGCGCCGGGCGTCTGGGCGCTGGTGTATTCGCGGATCTCGTAATGCGAGAGGTCCTGCTCGCCACTGGGGTTCCAGCGCAGCCAGATCGACCGCAGCCCGGGGGTCAGGACCAGGCCCGTCACGGCGGCCGGCGGCACGGTGTCGCTGGCGACGGTGTGGCTCGCGCTCGGTCCCCAGGTGCTCTTGTTGCCGACCCCGTCGACGGCGCGGCGGCGGACCGAATAGCTGACCCCCGAGAGGACCGGCGCCCACCGATACCGCGTGCCCGAGGTCTGGAAGAGCACTGGATTGGCACCGGCCTCGGTGACCTCCAGCTCGGAATAGGCCACGCCGGCGGCGTCGGCCGTCCAGGTTGCCACCAGCTCGCCGGGCGTCGAGGTCAGGCTCACGGCCGCGGGCCTTCCCGGCGCAGTCGTGTCGAGGTCGCCCGGTGTCACCCGGACGTCCGGCGTGGTGAAGGCGGTCCAGAGCGTCCACTCGACGGCCCGATCGCCCTCCGCGAGAAAGCTGATGCGTGCCTCATAGGCGGTGGCTGGCAGCAAGCTCGCCGTGACCACTGTCTCGCCAGCCTCGGGGTCTGGCATCAGACCGCGGGCGGTATCGGTCTGGCCGGTGC
>JAPJRA010000629.1 GCA_030824835.1 Geminicoccaceae bacterium
ACGGCAGCGGCGACGTGTTCTTCCACCTCGACCCGCTCTGGGCCGATCCGGAGATCGATTTCGTCGGTATCGACAATTACATGCCGCTCTCCGACTGGCGCGACGGCTTCGAGCATACCGACGCGGCCGAGGGCTGGCCCGCGATCTACGACCGGGCCTATCTGCAGGCGAACATCGCGGGCGGCGAAGGCTTCGACTGGTTCTATGCAAGTGCCGCCGATCGCTCCGCGCAGGTGCGCACGCCGATCACGGACGGTAGCGCGGGCAAGCCATGGGTCTTCCGCTACAAGGATCTGCGCAGCTGGTGGAGCAACCCGCATCATAATCGCCCCGGTGGGGTGGAGAGCGGCACGCAGACGGCTTGGGTGCCGCAATCGAAGCCCATTCGCTTCACCGAACTCGGCTGTCCGGCCATCGACCGGGGCACCAACCAGCCCAACGTGTTCTTCGACCCGAAATCGTCGGAGAGCTTCACGCCCTATTTCTCGCGGGGCTGGCGCGACGACACCATCCAGCGCTCCTATCTCGAGGCGACCTTTCTCTTTTGGGGTGAGGCTGCGAATAACCCGCTGTCCTCGGCCTACGGCGGTCGGATGGTCGATGTGCCCGAATGCGCGGCATGGACCTGGGACGCGCGGCCTTACCCGTTCTTCCCCGAACTGACAAATGTCTGGACCGATGGGCCGAACTGGCGGCTCGGCCATTGGCTGACCGGGCGGCTTGGGGCGGTGTCGCTGGCAGCACTTGTCCGACACCTCTGCCTGCGCGCCGGGCTGCCGGGGACTCGCATCGACGTCACCGGCCTCTGGGGCGCGGTCGAGGGCTACGCCGTCGGCGCGCTGGAAAGCCCGCGCGCCTCGATCACCACGCTGTCGCGGCATTTCGGGTTCGACGCCGTCGAGACCGAAGGCGTGATCCGCTTCGTCATGCGTGGGCGGGCGGCGGTTGTGAGCGTCGCACCGGACGATCTGGTCGCCACGCGCGAGGGCGACGTTCTCGAACTGACCCGTGGCCAGGAGACCGAGCTGGCGCAGGCCCTGAAGTGGCAGGTTGCCCGGGCGGACGAGGATTATGACGCGGCCCTCGTCGAGGCCCGGCGGATCACCGTCGACACAACGCGGATCGCCTCGGAGTCCTTCCCCATGGCCGTACCGCCCGAAGAAGCCGAACGCCGCTGCCGCCGCGCGCTCATGGAGGCTTGGACCGGCCGGGAAAGCGCGGTTTTCCGCTTGCAGCCGTCACGGCTGGCACTCGACCCAGCCGATGTGGTGACGCTCGCCCATGACGGCCGGTCCGTCCCGCTCAGGCTCATCTCGATTGCCGATGCCGACGCGCGCGGCATCGAGGCCGTGCGTCAGGATCGGGAAGCCTACGACCTGCCGCCCGGCGCTCCGCGACCCTCTGCGCTGTCGCAGGCCGTCGTCTTCGGTGCGCCGGAGGCGGTCCTCCTCGACCTGCCGCAGCTCACCGAGGACCAGTCCGCGCATCGGCCATTCGCGGCGGCGCATGCCGTGCCTTGGCCGGGCGAGATGGCGGTGTTCCGCAGCCCCTCTTCGGACGGGTTCGACCTGCTGACCACGTTTGGCAGCCGCTCCCGGATCGGCACGCTGGTCTCGGACTTCTACGCCGGGCCGACGTCGCGCTTCGACCTTGGCAACGTGCTGGTCGTCGATCTGCTGACCGGCACGCTGGAAAGCGTCACCGACCTGACCCTCTTCGGCGGTGCCAATGCCATCGCCATCGAGAGCGCGCCCGGTGTCTGGGAGATCGTGCAGGCGGGTGCGGCCGAACTGATCGCCCCTGGCCGGTATCGTTTGACCCGGCTCCTGCGCGGCCAGCGCGGCACCGAGGGGGCCATGGGCAATCCGGTGCCTGTGGGTGCGTGGGTGGTGATGCTGGACACCGCGTTGGCATCGCTGCCGATCGCCGAGGCCGATCTTGGCATCCCGTGGAACTGGCGCATCGGCCCCGCGAGCCGCCCTGTCAATGACGAGACCTATGTCGCGCAGACCTTCACCCCCGAGGGCGCCGGACTGCGGCCGTTCTCCGTCGCCCATGTCGAACAGCCGTGGCGCAAGCCGCGCACGCCCGGCGATCTGACAATCCGTTGGACGCGCCGATCCCGATCGCTTTCCGCTGACAGATGGAGCGGGCTGGAGGTGCTGCTGGCCGAGGAACTCGAAGCCTACGAGCTCGAGATCCTCGACGGCGCCACCGTGAAGCGCGTGCTGAGCACGGCCACTACCAGCGCGATCTACACCGCCGCCCAGCAGACCGCCGACTGGGGCGCGCTGCTCGGCCCCGGCGACACCCTCGACATCCGCATCTACCAGCTCTCCGCCCTTGTCGGGCGGGGTGCGCCGAAATCCGTCACGCTGATCTTCTGAAAGCCATCCCATGTCCGACGCCACGACCCATCTCCTGCTGCCCTACATCCTTGCGGCGCAGGCCCAGAAGCATGTCACCCACAACGAGGCGCTGCGGATTCTCGATGGGCTCGTGCAGCTTTCCGTTCTCGACCGGGATCTGACCGCGCCGCCGGGAAGCCCCGCCGATGGCGACCGCTACATCGTCGCGTCGGGCGCAACCGGTGACTGGGCGGGCTGGGACCTGAACATCGCGCTCTGGACCGACGGCGCCTGGCTGCGCCTGCCGCCCCGGACCGGCTGGCGGACATGGGTCGAGGACGAGGGCCTGCTGCTCGTCTGGACTGGGGCCGCCTGGGAGATCGTGGGCGAACCGAGCGACATCTCGGATGCCGTCTTCAGCCTGATCAACGACGCCGATCCCACGAAGAAGGCGGTCTTCTCGCTGTCCGGTATCAGCACTGGCACGACCCGCAGCTACACCCTGCCGAACACGTCCTCAGAACTGGCGATCCTGGCGGGCACGCAGACCTTCACCGGCAACAAGACCTTTTCGGGCACACTGACCGCCTCCGGCACTGTCACGGTCTCGGGCGCGACGGCCACCATCGGTACGGCGACGGGCACCGCGACCTACGGGATGGGCACCGGCGCAACGACCACCGGAATCACCAAGACCGTCAACCTCGGCACTGGCGGCGCATCGGGGTCGAACACGGTCGTCAACATCGGCCCCGCGACCTCCGGCGCGAATGGCACGACGGTGGTCAACACGCCGACCGTGACCTTCGCCAATGCCGTGACGCAGGTCGGCATGC
>JAPJRA010000630.1 GCA_030824835.1 Geminicoccaceae bacterium
ACGCTCGGCACGCTCGCATAGCCGTCGCATTTGCAGCAGCTGGCGCTCCAGCCCCTCTCCGCTTGCGGCCGATACGTCGGGCCGCGCGATCCGCCTTACCGCCACGTCCTCGTCACCCGCGTTGAAACGGCCGGACCGAGAAGATCAGATCCTAACTAAAAATAGAAAGGACGCGGCGTTTTTCAACCAAAAATTGATATCGACCACAGACTTGCGCCATAGCTGAATTTCCCAGCTTTCCGTGGCCGGCGGGATCCAGCTACTCGTGTACCAAGATGAGGTCGAGGCTTGGCTGGTAATAGAGCTTCAGCCCACCCTCGAACAGCACGTAGCGAAAACCCGACACGTCCTCACCGGCCGCCATCTGATGTCGGCCGGCTTCGCCCTCTGCCACCACTGCCACGTCGGCACTGACCGCCAGCGCTCGTAGTCCGGAGTCGTTGAACAGTACGACCTCTCCGTTCTGGTCACGCATCAGATCAGCGAGCGCCAGGATCAGCGGCGGCTCCTCGCTCCGCTCCTGTTGCAAGGAGCTGATCGCCGCCGGCAGTAAATCCTCGGCTGCCGCCGCCGCGTTGGCCTGGGTTCTAGCTGCTGAGGCCATTTTCATACCGTCCACTGTCGACCAAGGCCGGCGACCTGATTGTGATGCAACCAGGATACCGACCTGACACGGCGCAGGCGAGTGCCCCGCCGGTATCCTTGTTATCGAGGTAACCTTAAGAATTGGTGAACACAAGCCGATGACGTCCCGTCTGCCGACCGTCGGCTGTCAAACCGCGCGTCTACCATACCTGGCTACGAACTCCGTGGCTCGCGCCGCAGACCGGGTGGGAGATGCCGAAACGGCAGCACGCCCGGATTCACTGTATTTGCGCCCGGTTCGACCACGACCAGCACCTCGCTCGCCAGTCCCTCGAAGTCGGCACGGAAATGCACCGAGCTTTTCAGCGCCAGGATCCGCTTGCTGGTCGGATCCACGCCCAGATGCCGGACGATCGACCTATCCGCGGCCTGAAGCCGTCTCGAAGCCACAGCAATCTCAACCCCAGGTGCTGCGCAAGACCGCAGCAGGGCCATGGGGCCGAGATCCATCCGGTTGCCGCCGTACATTGGCCCCGTGGCGGCGAACCTTCCGCTGCCAAGACGCACCACCTCGAAGTCCCCTTGAACCGGCCTGACCCCATCGGGTCCGTGCCGGCCTCCGATAGCGAGACCACGCAGCACAGCGCCCTCGCCCGCCTGATGCGCGGCCGCAGCCGCATCAGGATCGCACAGCAGCGCCAGCAGCGCACCGTCGGCACGGGCATCGATCAAGGAAGCAAGTAGGCCGGTCGTGTCCCCGCTGCCGCCCCCGCCCGGGTTGTCCTGCGTGTCGGCCAGAATGACCGGCCTGTCAGAGGCTGCCTGCGCGGCGTGCGCGATAGCCTCGGCCGCTCGCCACAAGCGTCCGGCGAAGCGCGGCTCGGCTGCGGCGAATGCATGGGCCAGTGTCACGACCGCTGCCTCGGCGGAGGCCGGGTCGGCCGCATAGGCCAACACGGACGGGCCGCAGACAGGGGTGTCCGCAGCGGGAAAGCCCATGCAGATCGATGCCGACAGTGCGCCTCCGGCCTCGACCTCGTCCAGCATGGCATAGAGTCCATGACCCGGCTCGATCGTGCTGCACTGCCACGGCAGCGGGATCAGGAAATCGAGTCGGCGCCATGCCTTCGCGAGCGGCAGACCCGCGAGCAGGCGCTCGATCAGCGGCAGGCATCGCGCGCCCGTATCGGCGAGGTCGATATGCGGATAGGTGCGATAGGCGACCAGAGCGTCGCTCGAGCCAACCATCGCCTCAGAGACATTGGCGTGGAGATCAAGCGCTGCCACGATGGGCAGGCCCGGCGCGAGCTGGCGGATACGGCGGAGCAATTCGCCCTCCCCGTCAGGCAGGTGCTCGGTGACCATGGCGCCGTGCAGATCGAGATAGAGCGCATCCAGCGGCCCGGCTGCCTCCAGGTCCTCGAGCATCATTCCCGCGAGACGCTCGAAGGCGTCAACGGTGACCGGGCCGGATGGGCAGGCGTTGGCCCAAACCAGCGGCACGAGCTCGTGCCCCGCTGCGCGCGCGGCATCGATGAAGCCGGTGATGGCCAGATTGATGCCGGCCGTGCCGGCCAGCATCGCCTCGCCCCGCTGCAACGCGGGCCACCCGTCGGCTTCGGCAAAGCGCTCGAAGGTGGCGGGTTGAGGGGCGAAGCTGTTGGTCTCGTGGTGCAGGCCGCCGATGCCGATCCGGGCCATGGTCAGTAGCCCAGACGCGCGGCCATCCACGCGGGATGCGCGAAGGCGGCCAGATGGACCTCCGGGGTGTAGTACTGCAGCCCCGCAGGCACGCTACGCTGGCGCAACTGCTCGATCGGAATCTCCCGGCTGGCGATCGAATCAGAAGCGAACCCCAGTGCCATCGCACCACCGATATAGGTCGGGACCACGGGCAAAAAGTAATCCACCAGCGCGTAGCCGGCGGCGCGTTGGGCCCTCTGGGTGTCCTCCAGCTCCTGGGGCCGGATCGACGGGTTGCCGCACTGGGTCGTCATGATGCCGCCAGGGTTCAGCAGACGTCGGACGTCGCGATAGAAAGGCTCCGTGAACAGAACGGCGCCAGGCCCCTGGGGGTCGGTGGAATCGACGATCACGACATCAAATCGATCGCTGCTCTCGGCTGCGAACCGTGCGCCATCCGCGATCACCACACGCGCCTTTGGATGGTCGAAGGCACCGTCGCTGAGCGACGGCAGCCAGCGCCGACTGAGGTCGATCACCCCAGCGTCGATCTCGACCTGCGTCGCCCGCTCCACGTCCGGATGCTTGAGCGCCTCGCGTAGGCAGCCGCCGTCGCCACCGCCGATGATGAGCACCTCCCGCGCCTGCCCGTGCGCCAGCAAGGGCACATGCACGATCATCTCATGATAGCAGAACTCGTCCCCGGTCGTGGTCTGGACCACGCCGTCCAGCGCCAGCACCCGGCCCCAGTCGAAGCTCTCGAAGATCACGAGATCCTGCAGCTCGGTCTGCTCGCGGTACAGCATCTCCTTGACCCGAATGGCCTGGCGCCAGTTCGCGTGCAAGCGCTCCTCGAACCAGTCCATCGTCATGATTCTCCATGAGGCCCCGATTGCCCGCGTGCGGAGGCGGTGG
>JAPJRA010000631.1 GCA_030824835.1 Geminicoccaceae bacterium
GCTTGAATCACAGGTCGCCGACCAGCGGAATCCCTTTTGTCAACACGACCTAGGCGTCATCTTCGTGCCAGACCTTGGGGTCACGGAAATGCGCGGTATGGCCGGGCAGCGGGCCGCTGATGACCGGGCCACGCTTTTCAAAGCGCCGCCGGTCGCGCGACCGGGCAAGGCATTGATAGGTTTCGCGCCCGCCTGCCGCATCGCGGACATTGTCGGTATAAACCAGCATCAGATCTTCGCCCTCGGCTACGGCCGAGCCGGATGACAGCCGTCGCGGTCAAAGGCGTCCGTCGGGCCAAGCGACACCGGCAGGCGGCGCCAGTTCACCATGTCGTCGCTGGCGACATGCGCCCAAGCCTTGTTGGCATGGGCGCAATCGCGCGGGTTCCACTGATAGAAGACATGCATCTGCCCGCCCCAGTGGACCAGCCCGTTCGGGTCGTTCAGCAGTCATTGCAGCGGCGCGATGTGAAAGCCGGGCCGCCAGCGGTCGGCTGCGGTGACGTTGGACATGACGGTCCCACCCGTGTCGGCGGTTCAGGCCACGGCCGATTTCTGCGCCGCCCGGTCAGGCCGAAGGCCCAGGAGCCTGCAAAGGCGGCGACCATGCCGATCACATAGTTCAGCATCAAGGCGGGCAGCACGATGGCAAACCCCGGCAACCCGGTCAAGCTCACCGCCGTCATGCCGACATAGGTCGCCACACCCAGGTGCCGCCAAGCGCCCTGCCCAGGGCTGCCGCGAAGAAGGGTCGCACAAAGCGCCTTTTCCCCGCGCGTCGTCAAACTGTATACTAGGCCCGTCCGCCCCCGTCCAGGAGGCTGCCCATGCCGCTCATCGGCTATGCCCGCGTCTCACCTTCGAGCAGACCCTCGACCGCAGCGCGCCGAACTGCGCCACGCAAGATGCGTTCTTACCCACGAGGAGCACGTCTCAGGAGCGGATAGCGCACCGGGTGGTGGCGCGGCAGCGGCTTCTGTCGCTCCTGCCTAACAGGCCGCTGAATTAGTCGCAGCACTGGAACGGCTGGCCGAAGAGCTCGACCTCGGCGCGCGCAAATCCATCGGCTGGACCAGCAAGAATGGCTCGCCGCCGCGCTAAACGGGGAGGACGCCGATGCCTGAAGTCATCTGCACCACGGTCTATCGGTTTCCCGAACTCTCGGACGCGGCCAGGGCAAAGGCCCGCAGCTGGTATCGCGAACTTTGGCCCCACGTCGATTGGGGGGACGCGGTCTATGAGGATTTCGAGCGGATCTGCGACACCCTTGGCATCCGCCTCAAGACCACTCCCGTCCGCCTGATGGGCGGCGGGACGGGGCAGCGGCCTGCATCTGGTTCTCCAGCTTCTGGAGTCAGGGCGATGGGGCCTGCTTTGAGGGCTATTTCAGCCATTCCAAGGGCACGGCGGCGCGCATCCGGGGCTATGCGCTCCTCGACAGGACGCTGCACGGGATCGCGGACCAGCTGCAGGCTGCCCAGCGGCGGAACTTCTACCAGCTCGCCGCCGAGGTTAGCCGCCGTGGGGGTACTACCACGAGGGCCGAATACGACCACCTCACTTCGGACGAGGCTATCGAGGAGGGGATCACCGCGAATGCGTATACCTTCACCGAGGCTGGACAGCGCTTCGGTAAGGGCGGCCTCGGCAAGACCCTTCTTGCTTCGGCAGGTAACGTTGCCTATATATCTTTCCTGATCGGGGAAAGATTCTGCCAGCAGAACTCACCATCAACGAGGTAGCCCATCTTGCGGGCGTGTCGTCCAGGCTCATCGAGAAGTCGGTGGAATCCGGGATCCTGCGCGCCGAAAAGGTGACCGACGTGCTGACGCGTCGATTGACCCGCAGGTTGCCGCTGGCCGCGGTTCCCTATCTGTCTGCGATCAATGATGAATGGCTCCGGGACCTTCCCGTGTCCCGCAAGCGGCACCTCTGGACGATTGTCAGCCGCAGTCGCCTCGCCGTCGCAGATCGACTTGCCGAAGTGCGTCTGAACGAGACCATAACCTTGGACCTCGAGGGTCTGGCAGGCACGCGTACCCGGAACGCTTTGGCATATCGTGTGGCCCGTGATATCCATCTTGTTGCCGATGACACTATCCTTGGTGGAACGCCGGTCATTCGGGACACGCGCCTGAGGTCTATTCCGTTCTTGGGCGTCTCGAAGAGGGCGACACGGTCGCGGACCTTGTCGAGGATTACCCTGACATTTCGGAGGCCGCCTTTCTGGCTGCTGCGACCTATGCCAGAACCCACCCGCTGCGCGGGCGCCCCTCTGGGCGGCCATGAGTGCCGGATGCCAGCGTCCGTCACTGAGTGATGCAATTCTTCATTGATGAATGCATCTCGCCACAGGTTGCGGCGCGGCTCAACGAAACAGGGCGCCACGCCGCCGTACATCCCCGCGATATCGGCCGGCGTGGCGATCCGGACCATGTGGTTCTGCGCAACGCAATCGCGGAAGACCGGATCATCGTCACCGAGAATGCCCGGGATTTCCGCGGGCTGGTCGGGCGAGAGGACCTGCCCCCGCGCCTCTTGATCCTGCCTTGTGTTTCTCGCGAGAGATGCCTGCAACTGCTTGAGGCAGCAATCGCGTTTCTGGAGACGGTGGCCGCTGCTGCCGGAGAGCCTCCGGCCGATCACATGATCAATCGGGTGATCGAAGTCGATCCCGCAGGGCAATGCCGGATCTATCGTCTTCCGGACATCAGTTGACGCGGGCGTTGGTCCACCTTGCCGTCACCTGTTCCCGAAGTGAATCTCAGGCCTCCTTTGTGCAACAAGGTCGGCTCGGACCCGTTCATCGTGCTGGCCGATGCGGACCTTGACGCTGCTGCCACGAGGGCGGTCAAGGCGCGCTATATCAAAGTGGGCCTAAGCTGCGTGAACGCGAAACGCTTCATCGTCGAAGAGAGCGGGGCCGACCGTTTCGTCGCGCTGTTCGTCGAAAAGGCCGCCGCGCTGAAGATCGGCGACCCGATGGAGCGGGGACACCAGCATCGGCCCGATGGCGCGCGGCAACCCTCAGGCGGTCTGGGCGGCGCCATCGACGAATGTCCAGCTTGAGAAGCGGATCGTCCTCAACGTCGCTTTGCAGCCTCATAGGCCCAAATAGCAGTTTATTAACATAAGTCTGATTATTAAATAATACGTTGTAGAATGGTGTATTCACAGACGAAG
>JAPJRA010000632.1 GCA_030824835.1 Geminicoccaceae bacterium
ATCCCAGGCTGCTCGCCGCATTGTTGGGGGGGCCGGCGGGTGGGCGCGGGTCGACGAGGCATTCCTGTGGCGAGGTCGGTGGCGCCGTCGGCGGCACGACGATGTTGCCGTCCTGGTCCTCGATGGCGGCGCCGCCGGCAGTCTTGATGTTGTCGGCCTGCTCGAAGGTGGCGTAGATGAAATAGGGTGCCGACGGGGTCTTCTGGATGATGTGCAGCGCCACCAGCCCCCAGACGGCGTCACGGTAGCAGGCGGCGGTCGAGCTGCTGCTGATCCGCTCGTAGAAGCGAACCGTCTGCGTGTGGAAGCGCCCGGAGGTCAATTCGGAGGGGTTGAGCGGCCGCCAGCCGGCCTTGATCTCGATGGTGCCGTAGCGCAGGCTCACCATGGTGAAGCTGCCGGCGGGCGGGCTGGCGTGATACTGGGCGAGCCACGCCTTCGTGGCGGTGACGACAGTGGCCGGCACGTTGACCCACCATTGAATGAAGGGTGGCGTACTATTCTGGACGACGTAGGAATATTCCGTTTGATTGGCCTTCGCCAGGAAGCGGATCAGTTGCGGCACACTGTTGCCCGGCGAGCTCGTGGGTTTCACATGCCCGGCATACATGTTGTCGAGGGTGATCTGGTCGGTTTCGTCGAGGTTGATCCAGGGCACCGGATCTGACGCCTGTTTCGGATCGCACGCCGGCACCGCCGCCTTGTAATTATATTGCGGCAGGGCATCGTAGCCCGCCCTTTGGTCGCCCTTCGGGCCCGGGTAGCCGGGCGGCGTGCCACGCCCGGGGAAAATCTCGACCTTGCTGCGGAACGTCTGCCAGACCGTTGGCCCGGTGCAACGCGGATCGCCGAAATGGCAGGAAACGGACGGCGTGTCGCGCTGGCCGGGAATGCCCTGTTGCGGCCCCACCGGCCAGTTCAGCGCGATGAACTCCTGCCACGCGAACGCGGCCGCCTGGGCCGGCGTCGCCGCGGGCGCGCCGCCGGTGCCGTTGTCCACGTTGAACGGCGGGTTCAGCTCCGAGGGGACCGTCCTGCTTACCGTGATCGGCAGGCCCGTCGCTTGCGAGGCCGGCGCCTGCACCGCCAGCCCCATGCCGAGGACGGCCACCCCCAGCGCCCTGCGCGACGCCACCGTTGCCCACATCGCGTTTCCCCCCTGACGCGATCCGCTCGCGCCGCAGGGGGCATTGAATGTTCACAGGCCGGCGCGTTCAACTGTCGATATGCGGAAATTCCTGGAACTTGCTGGGAGTTCCACTAAGCGTAAGTCCTTGCTTGCAGTGACGTGTCGACCAACGGGAGCGGGAATGGCGCATGAATTGCCGGCGAAGCTGATGCTTACCCAGGAGCTTCTGGGCTGCAACAGCCGCAAGGAGCTCTGCGCACGATTTCGGGAGGTGAACCCGCGTACCGAGTTCGACCTCGAGCGGAGCCACAAATGGCTGCAGGGGCGGGCCAAGCCGCGCAGCCCACGCGTGTATGACGACTGGGCGCGCCTCCTCGGCACGGAGCGCCCGCCCGCCTGGCTGGTGGCCTGTACGGTCGACGCGTTCGTCGACGAGGTGTGCCAGCTGTTCGCGGCCGATCCCGAGGACCTGCGGCGGCGGGCCGGGCTGGACCAGCCGCGGGTCGGCAACGCACTGGCCGGCGGCGCCGTGCACTATGTCTGCGGCACCTACGCCGCCTACAGCCTCGCTTGGTCGCCCTATTACCCGGACCAGATCATTCGCGGCTCCCTGCTCATCGAGCCGGCCAGGGGCAACCGCTTCGCCGCCTGCTATCGTGAGCGCCTGTCGTCCGGGCCGGTTGAGCTGAAGGGTGTGGCCAGCCTGGTCGGCCGCATTCTCCACCTCGAGCTGCACGAGGCCGGGAGCGGCGCGCCTTACTTCATCAGCGTGCTGCTGTCGGGACGACCGGCCAGCCTGCTGTCGGGGGTCGCCTCCGGTGCCACGCTGGCCGGCCCGGACCCGCTGCCGTCGACCACCCGGATCGTGCTGCTCCGGGTGCCGGACCAGGGTCGTGACCTCGCCGCCAGCAACGGCTATCTGGCCCACGACGCGGCAGCCATCGGCTCCGATCTCGAGGTCGCGGGCATCCAGCCGCAGCAGCCGGCGACGGCGGCGGCGGAGCTGTCCGCGTTCCTGCGCGGCAGCGAGCCTTCCGGGCTGATTCAGGTCAGCCAGGCGGCCCATGCCCATCTCGCGGGCTTCTTCGACGCGGTCGCGGCCCACGCCTAGCCTCATGTCGTTGTACGCCGGCGCCCAGTGCTGCTAACAGCCCGGGGCCGAGCGTGCCGCGGCTGGAAGGCCATTGGCCATCCGACGAGGATGCGCGGCATCCGGATGCAGAGTGGTAGGAGCGATCGATGGCCACGACCGAGCCCGCCGCAGCACCCCTGGAACTGAGCGACGCCCTCGTCGCCGAGGTCCGTGACGGTCTCGAGGACGGCAACGCGACATTGGCCGCGGCGCTCGCGCTGCCGCTGCACGCAGCCGATCTCGCCGATCTGCTGCAGCGTCTCGGTGCTGCGGAGCGCTCGACGCTGATCGAGGCGCTCGGGCCCGATTTCGATCCCGACACCCTGGCCTATCTTGATGAGTTCGTCCGCGATCAGGTGATCGAGGCGCTGGGCCCCGAGGCGGCTGGCCTGGCGCTGGCCCAGCTCGAGACCGACGATGCGGTCGAGATCCTGGCCGATCTCGACGAGGCCGAGCAGAAGGCGATCCTGAAGTCCCTGCCGCTGCCCGAGCGGGCGGTGCTCGAGCAGGGCCTGGCGTTCCCCGAATGGAGCGCCGGGCGCCTGATGCAGCGCGAGGTGGTGGCGGTCCCGGAATACTGGACCGTCGGCCAGGCGATCGACTATCTGCGCGCCCATCCGGATCTGCCCGACGATTTCTACGACCTCTATCTGATCGATCCGCGCTTTCGCGCGGTGGCCGCCGTGCCGCTGAGCCGGGTGGTGCGCAGCCGGCGCGCGACGCCGATGCAGGATCTCAAGTACAAGGAGCTGCGCACGTTCCTGGCCGAGACCGACCAGGAGGAGGTGGCGCGCGCGTTTCGCCGCTATGCCCTGGTCTCCGCGCCGGTGGTGGGGGCGGACGGGCGCCTCCTCGGGGTCATCACGATCGACGACGTGGTCGACGTGATCGACGAGGAGGCCGAGGACGACATCTTGAAGC
>JAPJRA010000633.1 GCA_030824835.1 Geminicoccaceae bacterium
GGTAGCCCAGATCGGCATAATCGAATAGACCGCCGGCCAGCTGCCGGGTGCTGTTGGCGATGACGACCCCTCCGGGATGCGCCAAGGCCTGCAGACGCGCGGCCAGATTGGGTGTCTCGCCGACGGCAGCCAATTCCCACGCGGCGTCCGTGTCGATCAGCCCACCGATCACGACGAGCCCGGTGGCGATGCCAACGCGTACCCCAAGGGCATCACCGTCGGGCGTGCGCAGGCGCTTGGCGACCTCGACGATAGCGAGCCCGGCGCAAACGGCCCGCTCCGCATTGTCCTCATGGGCAAGCGGGAAGCCGAAATAGGCCAAGACACCGTCACCCAGAAATTTCGAGACGACGCCCTCGTAGCGCGCGACCTCGCCCGCCATGGCGTTCTGGTAGGTGCGTAGAACCTCGCGCAGTACCTCCGGGTCAAGGCGGGAGCTCAATGCCGTGAATCCGACAATATCGACGAACATCACTGTAAGTTGCCGCCGTTCGCCGGTCTGCCAGGTCGATCCGCCAGGTGGGCGCACGCCCGTCGCGTCGGCCGGGCGGCCACTGCGCAGCCCGGCAATTGCGTCCAGCAGAATACGTCGGTGGCCGACCGCGTGCACGCCGACCTGACGCAAGTCCGCCGCGTCGAGCCGTGTCAACACGCTGCCATCGACGCCATTCTCGGCAAAATTCCGCGTATACCTTTCCAGGCCAAGATCAGCCAGCCAAGCCGCTATGTTCACCCAGCCCTCTCCAACACACGAGCGACATTTGCGTCAACGAGCCCAAACTATGGCAACCATAAGCCTCCCGTGTCCGGAACCGTACCATTTCAAGCGATACAATAACCGCCAGCGGCAGCGACGAGAAGTGGGAAGTCCGTGGCTTCTGCCGCCGTCCCATCGATTTGACCAACGGTTGCCGGCAGTACGCACCACGGCCATACAGTATTGCAGTATGCCTCAAAGCGTCGAGATAGTATCTGAAGCCTTCTTGAGCTTTGGCGATATCAGCCACGACGCGAACTGCCTGCCGAGCAAGGCGGCCATCTCGCATGATGGCGTTGAACCGTCGCAGGAACATCACGTGGGCCGGCATGGTGGCGTGAAACGGCCTGATACGAGCGGTCCCCAAAGATCCGCCGAGCGTGCTGAGCTTTAGCCCGCCGCTGACGCCGGCGTCGACAATTTCGTCCGGACGTCCGTCATTGCTGGCCCGAGGCACGTGGACGGCGCAAGCGGCAGGGACGTCAACAAATCCCCAGGATACCAAGTGTGAGCGCGTTGTTAATCATTGTACAATGGATATTCACGAAGTCAGTGAATAATCAAGAACGGTCGGAATTGATGCATCCGATCGATTGGTTGCCCGTCGCAGAAGCCCGGAACTTCAGCCGTCGACCGCCGTCGACCATGGGCCGGCCCGTGGGGATGCTCAGCCCATGCGCTCGCGGAATCGATCGGCCGGGTAGACGCCTAGGATCTCGACATGGTGCGAGAAGAAGCGCAGCTCCTCGAGGGCTAGGCGGACATTGTCGTGCTGCGGGTGGCCCATGATGTCGGCGTAGAACTCGGCCTGGGTGAAGGCGCCGTCGACATAGCTCTCGAGCTTGACCATGTTGACACCGTTGGTGGCAAAGCCGCCCAGGGCCTTGTAGAGCGCCGCGGGCCGGTTCCGCACCCGGAAGGTGAACGTGGTCATCACCGGGCCGTCCTTGGGGTCCGGATGGCGCGGGTCGCGCGACAGCACCAGAAAGCGGGTGGTGTTGTGGTCGGCATCCTCGATGTCGGACTTGAGGATCTCCAGGCCGTAGATCTCGGCCGCCAGCCGCGAGGCGATGGCGGCGCGGGAGGGATCCCCGGTCGCCGCGATATCGGCGGCGGCGCCGGCGGTGTCGGCCACGACGCGCACGCGAAACCCGTTCCGGCGCAGAAAGTCCCGGCACTGACCGAGGGCGTGGACGTGGCTCTCGACCACCTCGATCGATGCCATCGTGGTGCCGGGGAGACCCAGCAGCTGGTGGTTCACGCGGACGAAATGCTCGCCCACGATGTGCAGCCCACCACGTGGCAGCAGATGATGGACGTCGGCGACACGGCCGGCCACGGTGTTGTCGACCGGGATCATCGCGTAGCGCGCAAGCCCGTCGCGGACCGCGGCGAAAGCGTCCTCGAAGGAGTAGCAGGGCAGGGCGAACAGCTCGGGGAACGCCTGCCGGCACGCCATGTGCGAATAGGCCCCGAGATTGCCCTGGAACGATACCGTGAACTCCGGATCGGTAGGTGCGGGCACCGACGGCTCGCTCATGCCGCGCCCTCCAGCAGGCGTCGGGCCTTGTCGAGGTCGGCCTGCGTGTCGACGCCGAACGGCACGACGTCGACCAGACGCACGCCGATGCTCATGCCGTTCTCCAGGGCCCGCAGCTGCTCCAGCCGCTCGCGCACTTCCAGCGGACTCGGCGGCAGAGCGGCGAACCGCTCCAGTGCCACCCGGCGGAAGGCGTAGATCCCGATGTGATGCCATACGGGGCCCGGCCCGCTAGGTGCGGTGGCGCGGGTGAAGTAGAGCGCCCGGCCGAGCCGGTCGTTGTGCGGGTCGAACGCGATCACCGCCTTGACGACGTTCGGGTCCTGCCGCTCGTGCGCGTCCTCGGTCGGGTTGGCCAGCGTCGCCATGTCGGTGCCCAGGGCATCCAGCGGCTCCAGCACGTGGCGCAAGGCACTCGGGTCCAGCGTCGGCAAGTCGCCCTGCAGGTTGACCACGCGCTCGAAGCGGTGCGCGGGATCGAGCGTCTGCAGCGCCGCGAAGATCCGGTCCGTGCCGGAGGGCAGGGCGGGATCGGTCAGCACCGCCTCGCCGCCGGCCGCACGCACGGCATCCGCGATGGCGGGCTCGGCGCAGGCGACCACGACCGGTCCGACCGCAGCCTCCGTCGCCCGGCGCCAGACATGCACGATCATCGGCACGCCGGCGATCGGCGCCAGCGGCTTGTCGGGCAGCCGGGTCGAGCCCAGCCGCGCGGGAATCAGGACAATCGTGCGCGACGAAATGTCATCGCCATCCGGCGTGGATCGGGACGCCATACTCGGCCTCGCGAGAAATCAGGAATTGCAAGGCTGGCCGCCTTGACGCCAGCGTGCGGGGTGGTCTACCGACCCGATGCATGGAGCGCAAGAGCGGATCCAGC
>JAPJRA010000016.1 GCA_030824835.1 Geminicoccaceae bacterium
CGACGGCCTGGGTCTGGAGGTGCCGGAGCCCATCTGGACCGACCTTGCCGGCATGCCGGCACAGGGCGACGGGCCGGCCCCCAACGTCGCGCTCTGGCGTGGCTTCGAGACGGCGCGCGCCGGCGAGCAGCGGGGGGCCATGCTGCTCTACATCCTGCTGCTGCTGGACGGCCGGCCGGAGGGAGCGGCGGCGATCACGCTGCGCCGGTCGCTCGACGCATTGAGCGAGCTGGGTCTCGACGATGCCGCACGTTCCTTGGCCGCCAGTACCGGCGGGGCGCTCGGGCTCTGACTACCGTGATGCTGGACGCGTTCCTAGAGATGCTGGCGGCCGAGCGAGGCGCCGCCCGGCACACGATCGATGCCTATCGCCGCGACCTTGCCGATTTCGCGTCGTTTCTGCGGGCCCGCGGCGAGGCGTTGGCGACCGCTGGCGGCGACGCCGTGCGGGCCTATCTCGCGCAGCTCGCGGAGCGCGGCCTCGCGGCGGCCACCTCTGCACGGCGTCTCGCGGCGATCCGGCAGTTCTATCGCTTCCTCTATCTTGAAGGTCGGCGCCGCGACGACCCCACGACCCATATCGACTCGCCGAAACTGGGCCGTCGCCTCCCCAAGCTGCTGGAGGAGGAGGAGGTCGAGGCCCTGATCGATGCGGCGCGGGTGCGGGAAGGTCCCGAAGGCCTCCGTCTCGTGGTCCTGCTCGAGCTGTTCTATGCCACCGGTCTGCGGGTCAGCGAGCTTGCCGGCCTGCCGATGTCGGCCCTCGGCGCCGACCGCAAGACGCTCACCGTGCGCGGCAAGGGGGGTAAGGAGCGCATGGTTCCGGTTGGCGGGCCGGCCCGGGCGGCGCTCGCGGCGTGGCTCGGCGTGCGGCCGTTCTTCATCCTCGACCCGTCGCGCCAACGATGGCTGTTCCCCTCGCGCGGCAGTTCGGGCTATCTGACGCGCCAGCGTGTCGCCCAGCTGCTCAAGGGACTGGCTGTCGAAGCCGGGCTTGATGCGGCGCGAGTGTCGCCGCATGTCCTGCGCCACGCTTTCGCCAGCCATCTGGTGGCCCACGGTGCGGACCTGCGCTCGGTTCAGGCGATGCTTGGTCACGCCGACATCGCCACGACGCAGATCTATACCCACGTGCAGACCGAGCGTCTGGCCGCCGTGGTTCAGCAGCATCACCCGCTGGCGCGGCCCCCTGCGGAGCCGGCCGACCCGCGTCAGGATTCCGCTAAAGGAGAGATTCCATGAGTTTCACCATCGTCGAACAGTGCCAGCCGCGACTCAACCGGTCCGAGCTCGCCGTGCCGGGCTCCAGCCCGCAAATGTTCGAGAAGGCTGCCAAGTCCGCTGTCGACGTCATCTTTCTCGACCTCGAGGACGCCGTGGCGCCGGACCAGAAGGATTCCGCCCGCAAGAACATCATCCAGGGCCTGAACGATCTCGACTGGGGCACCAAGATCGTCTCGGTGCGGATCAACGGGCTCGACACCCAGTACATGTACCGGGACGTGGTCGACGTGCTGGAGCAGGCCGGCGATCGCATCGACTTGATCATGATCCCAAAGGTGGGCACGGCCGCCGACGTCTATGCCGTCGACATGCTGGTGACCCAGGTCGAGGCCGCCAAGGCCCGGAAGAAGCGGATTGGCTTCGAGCTGATCATCGAGACGGCCCTCGGCATGGCCAACATCCACGAGATCGCCAAGGCCTCCAAGCGCAACGAATCGCTGCATTTCGGTGTCGCCGACTACGCCGCGAGCACCCGGGCGCGGACCACCGGGATCGGCGGTCCGAACCCCGATTATGCGGTGCTCACCGACAAGACCGAGGACGGCGGCCCCCGCGACCTGCACTGGGGCGACATGTGGCACTATGCCATCGCGCGCATGGTGGTGGCCGCGCGTGCCAATGGGTTGCGCCCGATCGACGGGCCGTTCGGTGACTTCGCCGATGATGATGGCTACCGGGCGCAGGCGCGACGCTCGGCGGTGCTGGGCTGCGAAGGCAAGTGGGCGATCCATCCCAAGCAGGTCGGCCTGGCGAACGAGATCTTCACCCCGCCCGCCAAGGAGGTCGACCGGGCCCGCCGCATCCTGGCGGCCATGGAGCAGGCCTCCAAGGAAGGCAAGGGCGCGGTCAGCCTCGACGGCCGGTTGATCGACATCGCCTCGATCCGTCAGGCCGAAGCATTGGTCACCACGGCCGACCGCATCGCGGCCGCCGCCGCCTAATCGAGTGGCCGGCAGCGGGCGAACGCAGCGCGTGAGCTCGCTGCCGCGTCTCAATCCACCGGGACGAGCGTTCCCACATACACGCCGTCCGGCTGGAACACGACGTAGTAGCCGTCGCTGGCGCGCACGTCGTAGCAGCGATAGCCGTCCGGCTCGACCGGGCCGCTGAACGGCCGCTTCAGGCCGGGGCCGTTACCCAGCGACGGATACCACGCACAATAGCCGTGGGCCCAAGGTCGCCAGCGACCGATCCGGTCGACGAACTGCCCGGAATAGACGGCGGTGCCGTCCGGCTGGAACTGCGCCTCGGCGAGCCTGCCGTCGGCCACGCGAAAGCTCATCACCTGGCCCACGATCTCGTTCTCGAACTGCTGGCCGGACACCGCCGTGCCCATGTTCGGGCTGGTGACCTGCCCGCACCCGGCCAAGCCCGTGGTCAGTATCGCCGCTACCCAGCCAAGCTGTCGCATCCTCATCCTATTCTGCCCGCGCCCGAGCGTCACCTTCTGGCTGCCGCTGGAACCTATCCGGTCGCCGATCGTTCAACGAGGCAGGAATTCCCACGGTGCACGGCCTAGCCCCGCCAGGCTCTTCTCTCGCCGTGGCCGCCTCCACAGGCGGTAACCGAGCCGAGTTTCATCTGATCGATCAACCGGCCGATAGCGTTCGGCCAATGAACAAGGACCGCCAATGTCAATCCTCGCATGGATCGTGTTGGGCCTCATTGCAGGCTTTATCGCGAGCAAGATCGTCAATGGGACCGGAGAGGGCCTCATTCTGGATCTCGTTCTGGGCATCGTCGGCGCCGTCGTCGGCGGCTTCGTCTTCAACCAGTTCGGGGCCGCAGGCGTGACCGGCTTCAACATCTACAGCACGCTCGTGGCCGTGGTCGGTGCCGTCATCGTGCTGGTCCTTTACCACGCCATCGCCGGCCGTCGACGCATCGCCTGACGATCCGCCCACGAGCCGGGCGCCGCGCCGTCCGGCTCGTTGGCATCGACACACCGGAGTGACTTGCCTCCTGCGCGCGCAGCGATATGAGTGGCCGCCTCGCGAAGCGGAGGCGCCCCATGATCAAGCTCTATTACCATCCCTCGCCAAATCCGGAGAAGGTGGCTCTGTTTCTCGAGGAAGCGGGTCTCCCCTACGAGATGGTGCCCGTCGATACTCGCAAGGGCGAGCAGCACCAGCCGGCCTTCCTGGCGATCAACCCGAACGGCAAGACGCCGGCGCTGGTCGATGACGATGCGGTGGTCTTCGACAGCAATGCGATCCTGCTCTACCTGGCCCAAAAGACCGGGAAGTTCCTGCCCGAGAACACGCCGGAAGACCGCGCCCAGCTGCTCTCCTGGCTGATGTTCGTGGCGACGGGAATCGGACCCTACTCGGGGCAGGCGGTGCATTTTACCCATTTTGCCCCGGAAAAGCTGCCCTACGCGATCAACCGCTACCAGCACGAGGCACTGCGGCACTGGACGATCATCAACGATCGCCTCGCCACGCGACGCTTCATGCTGGGCGATGCCTACACGATCGTCGACATGGCCGTCTGGGGTTGGGCCTCGCGCGTGCCGTTCATCCTGGGCGAGGACGCGTGGACCAAGCTGCCGCATCTCAAGCGGTTGTTCGACGAGATCAGCGCCCGCCCGGCGGCGCAGCGCGCCAACGCGCTCAAGACCCGGTACACATTCAAAAGCGTGGTTGACGACGACGCGCGTCGGCACCTGTTCCCGCAGAACGCGAAGCTCGCCAGCTGATCGCTCAGGGCGCGAAGATTTCTTCCAGCGCCCTGCGCATCACCTCCTCGTCGGGGTCGATGCCGGTCCAGTGGCGGATCCCGATCCGCCCTTGCCCGACCAGCATCGCCAATCCGTCCACCACGTCGCAGCCCCGCTCCCGTGCATCGCGCACGAAGCGGGTGCTGGGTGGATTGGGGATGACGTCGACGGCGACCATGCCCGGCCGCAGGCTGTCCGGATCCAGCGCCAGACGCGCATCGAGATTGGGGAACAGGCCGATCGAGGTCGCGTTTACCACGATGTCCATGCCCTCCGGGACGACGTAATCGCCCTTCCAGCCGACGGCCTCGGCCCCGCCGGCACCCCCTGCGGCCTCGCGTACCTTGCCGTTGAGCAGATCGGCCAGACTCCGCGCTTTGCCTTCGTCACGGTTGACGATCACGACCTGCCGCACGCCGACTAGCGCCATCTCCACCGCTATGGCGCGCGCCGCGCCACCGGCGCCGAACAGCACCATGCGTTTGCCGGCCGGATCGGTGAAGCGCCGGACCCCGTCGACGAAGCCCTTGCCGTCGGTGTTCTCGCCGATCAGCCGGCCGTCACGCACGACGACGCAATTCACGGCTTGCATCAGTGCAGCCGACTCGCCCAGCTCGTCGAGATAAGGGATGACGGTCTGCTTGTGCGGGATGGTGCAGTTGAAGCCGCGAAAGCCCATGGCCCGGACTCCGGCCACCGCGGCGGCCAAGTCCGATGGTGCCACTTCGATGGTGAGGTAGCGCCAGTCCAGCCCATGGTGGCGGAATGCGGCCTCGACCATGGGCTGGGTCGGATTCTCGGCGACTGGCTGACCGAAGCAGCCGACCAGTTCCTGCTTGAAGTTCAGCTCTTTAGCCATGCGCGTCTTCCTCTTGGCGCGGCTCCGTGAGCAGCGCGCCGACCTGGACGGCCATCGCCATCCCCAGCTTCCGCTGCGATTCGCCGGTTAGGTGGACGCCGTCCACGCCGTCGCTCTGCACGACCGTGCCGGCATCGAAGAAAGGCACGCCCGCCGCTGCGGCGATCAGGGCGTAGGCCGTCGACAGGCCCACGCCACGTTCCTCGGCGCCATCGAACAGGGCACGCGCCGCCTTCACCGGCTTGGCCAGCGGCGGCGGGCACACCAGCAGCACCTGCGGCGCTGGATAAGTGTACCACAGCGTATCGTATAGATTCCCGGAGCGCTGCACGGTGTCGACCAGCAGGCCGGCCCCCAACGCAATGCGGAACGCGCTGCGCCCGAACTGCGGCTTGAGGTCGTTCGAGCCGAGCATGAGGATGACCAGATCGAGTGGCATGTGCGCTATCAGGGAGGCGGGCAGGGCACCCTTGCCGTTGAGCGCCACCCCCGGAATCTGCGGTACCAGCGGATCGTCGACGTCGGTGGTGCGCCCGCTCAGCGAGTCGCTCACCACTTCAAATCCAGGACCGAGCGACTTGGCCATCACGCGCGGCCATTGCTGGTCGGCGGGAAAGCGTTCCGAGGGAATAAAGGTCGGCTGCGGGACCCAACCCCAGCTGACCGAATCGCCGTAGACGAGCACCCGCTTAGGCCGGCTTTCGTCCGGAGGCGGTGCCGTGTCGCGGCCGAAGATCATGGGGTATCGGACAACATGGTCGGCCCTCGTTTGGGGCCTGAACCTGCTGACTGGACCCACCAGGTGTCAAGTGGACCGGTGGCCGTGCCGACGCTCAGACGCTTATCGGGGTCGGCGGCGGATCGCTGGCGGGCGGCGGCACCACATCCGGGCCCGGGATCGGTACGGTATCTGGCCCAGGCGGCCCGATGTCGGGAACACGCGGCTCGGGGGGCATCTCGGGCTGCACCGGCTCTGGCTGGATATCCGGGCCTGGGGGCTGTGGGATCTCGGTTGGCCCTCCGGGCGGCAACTCGGGGGGGGTGGGCTCGTTCGGCTGGGACATGGTGCTCTCCGCGTTGCGGACAAAACCCTCGGCGGCAAACAGGGTTCCGCTGCCGAGGACAGCGGCATGCCGCACCTGCCGCCTGTGAATTGACAAGGGCATGGCGCGGGGCCACATCCGCCCGGATTCCCGTGGGCCAGCAGTGACGGATAGATGAGCACGCTTCTCGACTTCGAAAAGCCGATCCTCGAGCTCGAGGGGAAGGTCAAGGAGCTGCGCCTGCTGTCCGACGGCGGCGAGCTCGACATCGCCGAGGAGGTGGCGCGGCTTGAGGGCAGGGCTTCCAAGCTCCTGGCCCAGACGTACGCCAAGCTGACCGCCTGGCAGAAGACCCAGGTCGCCCGCCATGCCGACCGGCCGCATTTCAAGGATTATGTCGAGACGCTGATCACCGATTTCACGCCGTTGGCCGGCGACCGGCTCTACGGCGAGGATCAGGCCATCATCGGCGGGCTCGGCCGGTTCCGCGGCCTGTCCGTCATGGTGATCGGCCATGAGAAGGGGGCCGACACCGAGGATCGGGTGCGCCACAATTTCGGCATGGCGAGGCCGGAGGGCTACCGCAAGGCCGTCCGGCTGATGCGCCTGGCCGAGCGCTTCCGGCTGCCCGTTCTGACCCTCGTCGATACGCCTGGTGCGCATCCCGGCATCGATGCCGAGGAGCGTGGTCAGGCGGAGGCCATCGCCAGGGCGATCGAGGTCTGCCTGTCGCTGGAGGTGCCCATCGTCGCCACCGTGGTCGGCGAGGGCGGCTCGGGGGGTGCCATTGCACTGGCGGCGGCCGACCGGGTGCTGATGCTCGAGCATTCGATCTACTCGGTGATCTCGCCCGAAGGCTGCGCGGCCATTCTCTGGCGCAGCGGCGACCAGGCGCCGGTGGCGGCCGAGGCGCTGAAGCTGACCGCACAGGATCTGTTCGCGCATCGGCTCGTCGACCAGGTCATCCCCGAGCCCATGGGCGGGGCGCATCGTGGCCGGTCGACGACGATGACAGCGGTCGGCGATGCGATCGAGCATCAGTTGCGTCCATTGCTCAAGCTCAGCGGCCCCGAGCTGAAGCGGAGCCGTCGCGACAAGTTCCTGCGCATGGGGCAGGGCACCGAGCCCAAGGCGCCCGCCGCGGCCTGACCTTAGTCGTCGGCCATGGCCGCCCGCCGCTTCCAGCGCCGGAACAGCAGCGGCAGCAGGGCGAGGGCGGCCAGCCCCAGTAGCGGGCCAAGTATCTGGGGCTCGAGAATCAGCCCGAGATCGGGTTGCTCGCCGCGCTCCAGGACGGCGCCCAGGCCGCTCCCGGCGCTGGCGTAGACCAAGGCTCCGGGGATGATGCCCAAGACGCTTGCCGCGGCGAAGGTGGACAGCGGCACGGCCAGAAAGGCGGGCACGAGGTTCACCAGCCAGAACGGGAAGAGTGGGATCAGCCGCAGCACCAGCAGATAGCTGAAGGCGTCTTCGCGGAATCCACTTTCCATGCGGCGCAGCCAGGGGGTCGCGCGGTGCCGCAACGACGTGCCGCAGGCGGTGCGGGCGATCGAGAACACCGCGACGGCGCCGGTCGTGGCGCCGAGAACCGACCACAAGGCGCCGAGCCACGTGCCGAACAGGAATCCACCCGCGAGCGTGACGAAGACGGCCCCCGGCAGCGATAGAGCGGTAACGACGGCATAGACGAGCCAGAAAATGGCCGGGGCCACGATCTGGTGCTCGGCGACGAATCGTTGCAGCTCGACGCGCTGGGCCTGGAGCGTGGCGAAGCTCAGATAGCTGTGCAGGCCGGAGGCGCATACGGCCCCACCCAACGCCAGCAGGGCCAGGAGCGGCAGCCAGCGCCGCCAGGATGGCCGCGTCATCCAAGCTTGGCCAGCATGCGCACCAGCCACCGGACGCGGTCGCTGAACAGGCGCGGTGCATAATAGGCGCCGGCCACGCGCTTGCTGACCTCGCTGAGTGTGGGATAGGGGACCACGGCGCCTGCCATGGCGCTGAGTTTCGTCCGCTGCTGGACCGCCAGTACCCAAGGCAGGATCAGCTCGCCCGCATGTGCTCCCACGATGGCGGCACCGAGTATCCGCCCGCGCTTGCCGGCCACGACCTTGATGAGGCCTTCGGTGCTCCTTCCAGCCCGTGCCCGGTCATTGTCGGCCAGAGCCCAGCGCAGGATCTCATGGCTGACGCCCGCCGACCGGGCGGCGGCCTCGCTCAGGCCCACGGAGGCCAGCTCCGGGTCGGTGAACGTGACGCGCGGGATCGCCCGATCGCTGGCCCTGGCCGGCCAGCGCAGCAGCGCATTGCGGATGACGATCCCGGCCTGGTAGTTGGCCCGGTGGGTGAGCTGCATGCCGCCGGCGATGTCGCCGATGGCGAACACCCTGGCATTGGTCGTCCGCAGCCGGGCATCGACCTTGATGCCTTGAGCATCGTGGGCAATGCCCGCCGCCTCGAGGCCCAACTCGTCGATCTGCGGCCTGCGGCCGGTGGCGACCAGCAGGTGGGTTCCTGCAAGCACCTCGCGGCCCGCGTCCCCTTCGACGACCATGGACGGGCCGGGCTCGACACCGGTCACCCGAACGTGCTCGCGCAGCTCGATCCCCTCCGACCTCAGTCGTGAACGGACGATCGCGGTCAGCTCCGGGTCGTCCTTGGCCAGGATCGGGCCCAAGTCGGCCACCGCGACCTCGGAGCCCAGGCGGCGGAATGCCTGGGCAAGCTCACAGCCGATGGCCCCTCCTCCCAACACCAGGAGCCGCGAGGGCAATGCCGCCAGATCGAAGACGGTCTCATTGGTCAGGTACGCGCCCGCGGCGAGGCCAGCGATCGATGGCACGGCCGGCCGGCTGCCGGTGGCCACGACGAACCGGCGTGCCCGGATCCGACACCCGCCGGCGAGGATCTCGTCCGGCCCGGTGAATCGGGCCTGCTCGCGAAGCACCTGCACGCCGAGCCCTTCAAACCGCTCGGCGCTGTCCGTGGGGGCGATGCCGGCGATCACGTCGCGGACGTGCTGCCGCACGGCGGCGAAATCGACCTCGGGCTCCACCGGCATGATGCCGAACGGCCTCCCGGCGCGCATGCTCTGCGCTGCCGCCGCCGCCGCGATCAGGCTCTTGGAGGGCACGCAACCGACATTGAGACAGTCACCGCCCATCGCACCCTGCTCGACGAGCACGACGGCAGCACCCATCTGCGCCGCCGCCGCCGCGACGCTTAGCCCGGCCGATCCGGCGCCGATGACACAGAGATCCGGGGTCAACATCGCGCTCGTTCGAGGGTTCATCTGGGCTGGCCCGTTGGGAGCGCCTCGGTCGGGATTAACGTCACGCCCTTGATGTCCGCTCAAGCCACGAGCCGTAACGACACCGTGACGGGCCGAGCCGGCTTGTGGCCGGTCGCCCGCCCCGCTATAGCGCCGCCATGTTGACCACCAAGGACGCCATGCTGGCTCACCTCGAGGGCCTCGGCATCGATCAGCGCACGACGCTGCATCCGCCGGTGTTCACCGTCGAGGAGGCGCAGCTTCACACCCGTCATGTGCCGGGTGCGCACTGCAAGAACCTGTTCCTCAAGGATCGCAAGGACCGGCTGTGGCTGGTGACCTGCCTGGACGACCAGCAGGTCGACCTCAAGCGCCTGTCCAAGCTCGTCGGGGCGGCGGGATTCTCGTTCGGCAAGCCCGAGCTCCTCCAGGCGGTCCTGGGCGTGACGCCCGGCAGCGTGACGCCTTTGGCCATCGTCAACGATACCGATCATCGTGTCACGCCGGTGCTCGATTCGAAGCTGCTGGCGCATGCGCAGATCAACTGCCACCCGCTGCAGAACGATGCCACCACGACGTTGCGCAGCGACGATCTGCTGCGCTTCGTGCGGGCGACGGGCCACGAGCCGGTGCTCGTCGATCTCGATCTGACGCTCGGGGAGCCAGCCACTTGAATCCTCTCCTGCTTCCCGTCGGTGCCATGACGCTCGTCGTCGTGGCGTCGAACTGGCTCGTGCAGTATCCGATCAACGACGTGCTCACCTGGGGCGCGATCACCTATCCGTTCAGCTTCCTCATCACCGACCTGACCACCCGCCTGCAGGGCCCGCAGAGCGCGCGGAGGGTCGTCTGGGTCGGCTTCGCGCTGGCCGTGCTGCTGTCGGTGTGGCTGGCGACGCCGCGCATCGCGCTGGCTTCCGGCACCGCCTTCCTCGCCGGTCAGCTCCTCGACATCCAGGTGTTCCAGCGGCTGCGTGCCGGCAGCTGGTGGCGTGCACCCCTGGTGAGCTCGACGTTGGGCTCGGTGATGGACACCCTGCTGTTCTTCTCGCTGGCCTTCGCAGGCACGGATCTGCCCTGGCACACGCTGGCGGCGGGCGATCTTGCCGTGAAGCTGCTGCTGGCGGTGCTTGCCCTGGCGCCGTTCCGCGCCGCCCTGGCCTTGGCCCTGCCGATGCCGGCCCGGCCGCGACCGGGGGCCTAGGGTCGAAACGCCCACGACCGGCTGAGCGTGAATGTCAGCAGGGGCGTGACCCCTGCGATCAGCGGGATGCTCCAGACGTAGCGCAGCATGAGTGTGCCGGTGACGAGCTGGACGAAGGCGGTGTTCAGTGCGAGCCCGAGCAGCGCCACCGTCCAGAAGCGGAGCAGGCTGCAACGGCCCGCTGCCGGAGCCTTGCGGCGAAACGTCCAGCGCCGATGGCCGACGAAGGAGAGATTGACGCCTGCGGCGAAGCCCAGCGTGTTGGCGAGGAGCGGCGGCAGGTCCAGCAACTCGATCGTTGTGGCATAGACCAGCACGTGGACGATGGTGGCGCCGAGCCCCACCGCGACGAATCGGCCGTACTGCAGACCGAGCATCCATAGGAAATCGGGCAAGCCTTGCTGGCCCGGCTTCGGCCTAGCTGTCGCTGGCATCTAGGACCCCCACGGCGATCGACAGCAGCCCATGATGCATGGTCGGCCCGTTCAGGTGACGGCGATCGAGTAGATGTCGCGCGGCGGGATGATCAGGTCGTAGGCGAGCTTGCCACAGACCAGAAGGACGAGGATGGCCAGCAGAATCCGCGTCTGCTCGGCCTTCAACCGGACGCCGAAGCGCGATCCGAACTGGGCGCCGATGACGCCGCCGGCGATCAGCAGCAGCGCCAGCAGGATGTCGACGCTGTGGTTGAGATAGGCATGCAGGAAGCCCGTCGCCGCGGCTACGAAGCAGATCTGGAACAGGGACGTGCCGACAACGACGGCGGTGGGCATGCCGATCAGGTAGATCATCGCCGGGACCATCACGAAGCCGCCGCCAATGCCGAGGATTGCCGCCATGAGACCGCCAAAGGCGCCGATCAACAATGGCATCAGCACACTGATGTACAGCCGCGAGTCCGGGAAGCGTATCTTCAGCGGCCAGCCATGCATCCAGAAATGCTGATGCAGGCGACCCCGCCTAGCGGCCGGGCGGCTGCTGCGCAGGATGGCACCGAGGCTTTCCGCGAACATCAGCGCGCCGATGGTGCCGAGAAACAGGACGTAGGTCAGGTTCACGAACAGGTCGATCTGGCCAAACTGCATCAGCAGCCGGAACAAAGCCACGCCGATGACGGAGCCCACCATCCCGCCGACGACAAGCACCCAGCCCATCTTCATGTCGACGGCCTTGCGGCGAAGATTGGCCAGTACGCCGGATACCGATGAGGCCAGGATCTGAGCCGCCTGGGTACCGACTGCGACCGCCGGGGGAATGCCCATCAGGATCAGCATCGGCGTCATCAGGAATCCGCCGCCCACCCCAAACAGCCCGGACAGGAAGCCGATCACGCCGCCCAGCCCAAGCACCCAGAACAGGTTCACGGACATCTCGGCTACGGGTAGGTAGATGTCCATGCAGCGGTCGTCCGCCCCGCGCCGTGACTTCCCATAGCCACCAACATGCTGCGGCGACGAAAGTCAACGCAGCTCGCACCGTGTGCAGCCTACCCGTCGGCCGGTGCCGGGCTATTCACCTTTGGCGGGTCCGGGCAGCGCGGATACGCTGTGCCATGCCGACTGCATGCCGCCTCTGCCGCCGGAGCGGTGGGCGGCCTTGGCCAGCAGCGACACGCCGTGGTGCTACGCAGCGCCGACGCTGCTGGCGAATCCAGGTGTGGCCTCGAAGGCGCGCCCAGCTGGAGGCTCCGGTCCAGCATCTTGCTGATGGCCTCGCTCGCACGGCGCTGATGCGCTTCGTCCGTATGCTACCAGCCATATTCGAGGATCCGAGCGACGTCACAGGCGTTATGATCGGTCATGGTGCCGTGCTGCTGCCAGCCACAGGGACATTCTTGGCCACGCAGTGCCAGCGTGGTGTCCACGATGCGATCCCGATGCGCGACTTCACCCGTACGAGCGGCCGCTGCCAGTCCTGGCCGTCGGCGGGTGCGGCCAGGTTCTCGCCCGGGCCGCGACGGCGGACAGAAGCAGGTACCATTGCAACATCCGGGTCTCGCAATGTTTCCAACGACGATTTAGGTGGTGTCATGTGTTCGAGGTGGCTTCATGGTCGTGCCATCGCGATGGGATGGTACGGCTCCTGCGCGCCGAGGGCGCCATGGCGGGACCGGCCGCCACCAAACGTTGTGTTGCGGCGGCGATGGCGGCTTCCGATCACTGGGAAGCAGACACGGACACCTATCAGACCTTGCATGCGCGCCTTGGTTCTGCGACCTCGACGGCACACGGTCTGGCTTCACCATGGAGGTAGGCATTGGCCGAGCAGCCTGATCATGACGGCGGTGCGCGCCGCCGGCGCACTGTCATGATGCGGCTTGGAGCAGCTTGGCCATGGGTCAAGCTGGGAACGGGCGTCGGCCTACTCGTGCTGCTGGGCTGGCTCGTCGACTGGCGGCGCACCATTGACATGCTGCTGCACAGCGACCCTGGTCTTATCGTGGCGGCGGGTGCGGTCCTCTTCTTGGGCATGTTCGTCTCCACCGTGAAATGGTCGCGCCTGGTCCGGGTCGTCTGCGCCCCGATCGATTTGTGGCCGTTGCTGCGGGCCTACTGGATCGGCACCTTCTTCAACAACTATCTGCCCTCCAGCGTTGGCGGTGACGTCGTGCGGGTGTTGGCGCTCGGGCCGCTGGCGCCGCTGGCGCCCGTGACCGCCAGCGTGCTGGTGGAGCGGATCACCGGCATTGCGGCGATGGCCATGCTCGCGGCTGTTTGCTTGATGCTGAACACGCCGACCCCGTTGGCGCTGGGCTTGGCCCTCTGGCTGCTTGTGGCGGCAATCTGCGCCGCGCTCGTTGCCGTTTGGTTTGGCGGTGACCGGCTCCTGAGCGCGGTGGACAAACGGACCGCGAACGCGCCGCGCCTTGTTGCGCGCATCGTCGGCAAGCTGATCCGCGTCGCTGCTGACGTCGCCTCCTACCGGAGATCGCCGCGCGAGCTGGTGGTGGCTCTGGGTTGGTCCGTGCTGTTCTACGGCACGCTCGTGCTGTTCCAGTTTGCCGTGCTGCGGGCGGTCGGGAGCACCATCAGCCTGGCCGATACCGCCGTGGTGGCTCCGCTCGTCCCGCTGGTGTCCCTGCTGCCGGTCACCGCCAACGGGCTGGGCCTGGCCGAGGGCGCCTTCGTGCTGTTCTACACGCAGATGGGGGTGCCGGCCGATCAGGCGTTCGCCGCCGCCCTGCTCCGCCGGCTGGTCTCGACCGCGCTGTCGATGCCCGGCGGCCTGCTCTGGCTGGGCAGTGCCCGAATCCGACGAACCGACCCTGCGCTGGGAGATTCCGCCTGATGCCGACCGCCGCAGCGCCGCAGCCGGCGCCGCTCTTCATTCTCGGCGCACCACGCTCCGGCACCTCGCTGCTGAGTCGGATGCTGGGCAGCCATCCGGCGATCGGGGTGCCCGACGAGACCAAGATCTTCGAGGCCTTCGTCCGCCTGCTGCCCCTCTACGGTGATCTGCGCGAACCGGGCCGGCTGCGCCGGCTGGCCCGTGATGTGGTCGGCTGGCGCTGGATCAGGCGGCTGCCGGACCCTCCGGGCCTGGACGAGGTGCTGGCCAAGGTCACCCGGCCGGATCTGTGCGGCGTGTTCGAGGCCCTTCTGCTGACCTGGACGGAGCGGCAGGGCAAGCCGCGTTGGGGCGAGAAGTCTCCCAACAACCTGTTCTACTGGCCGCTGCTCGCCGCGGCCTTCCCGACGGCCCTGGTGGTCCACATCGTCCGCGACGGGCGCGACGTGGCGCTGTCGCAGATCGCGGCTCCGTTCGGCCCGAAGACGATGGCGGCGGCGGCCGACCGCTGGGTGCGGCACATCGACATGATCCGCGCCATCGGTCGCGAGGTCGGGCCTGGGCGTTATGTCGAGATCCGCTACGAGGACCTGCTGGCCGAGCCCGAGGCCACCATCACCCGGGTCCTTGAGCTGGTAGGCGAGCCGTTCGATCCGGTCATGCTGCAGTTCCACCGCAATGCCCGGCCCGTGGGCACCGACCCGCTCAACGACGTCAACATCCTCAAGCCGCTGCAGGTCAGCAACACCGGCAAGTGGGCGGCCGACGTTAGCCCGGAGCAGTTGGCCGTGTTCGAGAGCATCGCCGGGCCGACGCTGGACGCCTGCTTCTATGCCCGGGCGACCAAGGCAGGCCCGATCGCCCCGACCGACCGGCTCTATCGTCGCTACGTCGAGCACCCGCCGCGCAAGCTCGTGGCCATGGCCCGCAACAGTGCCGGCATCGCCGAGGCACTCGAGCGGGAACGGATCCGGCTGCGGCTCTATGCCGACACCGCCCTCGGCCGGATCACCCGCGACGGTCCCGGCGACCCGCCGGCGCGGCGGCTGAACCCGCGCACGGGCTAGGCAGGACGGCGGGTTAAGGCGCCCATTCGATCAGGTAGCGCCCGGCGACCCAGCCCTCGACCCCCGGTACTTGACCCGGCACCAGCGCCGTTGGACGGCTGCCGCTCGCTCGGCCTCGCTCATCCCCTCCCATTCGGCCAGGGTGGGGCCGCCCGTGCAGCCGAGGTTGCGCAGGCCTGTGCCGTCCGCCGGGATGGTGCCGAGCCGGGCGGCATTGACGGTGCGGGCTGCGCGGAGGTTGAGTACCAAGCCGGTCCGCACGCTCCGCACTGCCCAGTGGTCCGGACCGTCCGCCTCGGCTACGGCCACCCCCGGGTCTAGGGCCACGACCAAGGCCAGCACGCCCGGCGCGACGCTGAGCTTACCCATCGAGCATCGCGGCGTTGATCTCGATCAGGTGGCGGTCGGGATCGTTGAGGTAGAGCTGCGGGTAGCCGGTCATCGGCTCGCGCAGGACCATGACGTGCAATAGATCGGTGGGCGCGACGTCCTGGCGGTAGCCCATCTCCTGCAATCGGGCCACCGCCGCGGCGAAGCTGCCGACCCGGATCGCGAAATGCAGCTGGCGCGAATCGGTCCCGTTCCCGCCCTGGGAGACGGCCCCTTCGCCGCCGATCAGGTGCAACTCGCGGTCGCCGAGCCGAAACCAGGCGCCGGGGAACGGGAAGTCCGGCCGCTTGATCTCCTCAAGACCCAGCACGTCCCGGTAGAACCGCCGCGACCGCTCGAGGTCGGTGGTCGGCAGGCTGATATGATGCAGCTGCAGGATCTCCATGGCACGTCGCTCCCTGACGGTTCTCGGTTGGCGGTCATCATGGCGGGTGCGCGCACGCCGTAAAGCGTCTTCGCGGATGGCAGCCGTGCGACATGCGAAGCCCGCTCGGCGGCGCGGGCAAGCCGTCATAGCCGGCTGCTAACCATTCCAGAGAGACCGGGCATTTCAACAAGCGGGCGTGATCGCCGAATCTCCGACTCGGTGCTGCAGCACTTCCGCTGGCACCTCACCAAGGAGAGATCGTCATGCGCCTTCACCGCAACCAACTGCTCGCCGCGTGCGTCGGCGGTGCCATGTTGACCGTCGCCAGCGCCGCCTTTGCCGGCCAGTGCCCGGCCGCCAAGGTGGTCGCCACCGGCCAGGGCCAGCAGCCCGGCGCCACCGCACCCAAGGGCGTCACCGACACGGTGCTGGCGGCCACAGACCTCGCCGCCGAGCCGTTGGCGGTCGAAGGCCGGTCGTTCCGGCTGCGCAAGCTGGTGATCCAGCCGGGCGGTGTCGTCCCCTGGCACAGCCACGAGGACCGGCCGGCGATCATCTACGTCGTCGAGGGCACGGTCACCGAGTATGCCGATACCTGCGCGGTTCCCATCGTGCACAAGGCCGGGGACGTGGCGCCGGAGACCCACACCACGTCCCATTGGTGGAAGAACACCGGCAAGAAGACGGTGGTGCTGCTGTCGGCCGACTTGTTCCCCACGGAGGCCACGGCCGAAGAGCACATGATGTAACGGCAGCTGCCGCTGCCCATGCCCGGTGACGCTGAGATGGCCTGCCATCGCGGCGTCACCCGTCCTCTCCCCAACGCTATCCGGGTCGGACCGCCATGACCACCATCGGCACCCTCCATGCCTCGCCGCACCTGGCGACGCCCCAGCGCCACGCTGGCGCGCTGCTGCGCAACCTCGTGATCGGCGTGATCGCCTTCCTGACGGTGGTCGACCTGTTCGCCACCCAGGCCATCCTCCCGACCCTGGTCCGCACCTACGGCGTCAGCCCGGCCGCCATGGGCTTTGCCGTCAACGCCAGTACGATCGGCATGGCCGCAGCCGGGCTCGCGGTCGCTTTCCTCAGCCGCCGCATCGATCGCCGCCGGGGTATCATCGCGAGCCTCACCCTGCTCGCGATCCCGACTTCGCTCCTGGCGGTGGCTCCGGATCTCGCGACCTTCACCGTCTTGCGGATCACGCAGGGCGTGTTCATGTCCGCGGCCTTCACGCTGACGCTGGCCTATCTTGGTGAGCAGTGCAGCGCTGCCGACGCCGCCGGCGCGCTCGCCGCCTACATTACCGGCAACGTCGCGAGCAACCTGTTCGGCCGCCTGATGTCGGCGGCGGTGGCAGACCATCTGGGGCTGGCGACGAACTTCTACGTCTTTGCGGGGCTCAACCTCGCCGGTGCTGTCCTCGTTTACTTCACCCTGGGTCGCCGCATGCGGATGGCAGCCGAAGGCCCCGGCATGGAATCGACCCTGGCGGTCTGGGCACAGCATCTGCGCAACGGGCCGCTATGCCGCGGCTTCGTCATCGGCTTTCTCATCCTGTTCGCCTTCATCGGCACCTTCACCTTCGTCAATTTCGAGCTGGTGCGCGAGCCCCTGGCCGTGAGCCCGATGGCGTTGGGTTTCGTCTACTTCGTTTTCTTGCCGTCGATCTTCACGACGCCGCTGGCTGGGCGCATCGCCGGAAGGTTCGGCACCCGTCCCACGTTCTGGGGTGCGCTCGGCGTGGCCGGCGCCGGTCTGCCCCTGCTGCTGACCCCGAGCCTGCCCGCGGTGCTGGCCGGCCTGACGCTGGTGGGTGTCGGCACCTTCTTCGCCCAGGCGACGGCCACGGGCTTCATCGGCCGCGCCGCCACCACCGACCGCGGCTCGGCCAGCGGCATCTACCTCGCCTGCTACTTCTTCGGCGGCCTCGTCGGCACCGCGGTGCTGGGCCAGCTCTATGACCGCCTGGGCTGGTCCGCCTGCGTCGCCGGTGTCTCCGCGTCGCTGGCCCTGGCGGCGTGGCTGGCGGCCGGTCTGAAGATGCCGGCTCCTCTCAAAGTCTCGTGACCCCGGGGACCGGGCTTGTGAGTGGGATGGCGAGAGAATGGCCCCTACCTGATAAGACGACGTCATCGAGTCCCGCAGGAGCACGGCACATGCCGACAACCCACACGCCCGACCTCCGGCCGTCCGAGAT
>JAPJRA010000634.1 GCA_030824835.1 Geminicoccaceae bacterium
GCTGCAAGCGCACCGTCCACTTCCCGCGCCACGGCCACCCGCACGGCCATCGCGGCGGCCCGGGCGTCGGCGCCTACTGAGCCCGGGCAGCCAGACGCCAAGCCCTTGCTAGCGAAGCCCGAACGGCATGCGTTCGGGCAAGGATGCCCCTTCGACGCGACCCGCCCCGCGTTCCCCGGACATGGCTCGGGTTCGCACGTGCACGACGGGGAAGCCGCCGGCAGCGCCCGCCGGGTTCGTTCCGTCGGCCGCCGC
This sequence comes from Geminicoccaceae bacterium, assembly GCA_030824835.1. GTDB lineage: Bacteria > Pseudomonadota > Alphaproteobacteria > Geminicoccales > Geminicoccaceae > Benzoatithermus. The sequence continues at coordinate 256 of JAPJRA010000634.1, forward strand.
TCGGCTCGCGCTCGGGTTCGTCCGTGCGCGGGCGACAGGCGCTCGGGCACGATCCTCGGGTTCGTTTCGTCGCATGGCACGCGGTGTCTCGTCGGGTTCGAACGTGCACCGCAAGGCGTCCGCCGCGGCATGGAGACGGCCATACGGCTCGGGTTCGTCCGTGCATCTGTCGTCGCCCGGGTTCGTTCGTGCGCGGCGCGCACGTGGGCAATGGCGATCGCCGGGCTCGTTTCGGCAGATTGCTCAGAGCGTGATCTTGGGTTCGAACGTGCACGGTCATGGCGCGACGGATCACGCGTGACATGGGGTGGCGGGCGACAGATAGGAACGACATCCTGCGATGATCGGCAACGACGGCCTGCGAGTCAAGGGAGATGCCCATCCCTGCGCGGACGCCGGGATGGGTAACTCCGCGGGGGCGTTGCGCCCCCTTACCGTGGAATCGCCACGGCTTTCCCCTTGCTAAGCACACTCATCATGCCGACAACCGTAGGGTGTGGCAATCGATAATGACGATGGTGCGGGGATGGCCAGGATACTCGGCCTGGATATCGGGATCGGCTCGTGCGGCTGGGCGGTGCTGGAATCGGCGACCGCCAATCCGGCGACGGGCGAGGTCACGGGCGAGAAGATCGTCGCCTGTGGGGCACGCTGCTTCGAGGTTCCCGAGGAGCCGGACAGCAAGGAGCTGAAGAACAAGGGCCGGCGGCTGGCGCGCGGGCAGCGGCGGGTCACGCGCCGGCGGCGGCGGCGTCTGGCCGAGCTCAAGCGGCTGCTGGCCGACAGCGGCCTGCCGCTGCCGGGCGCCGTGGCTGCGGGCACTCCGGCGGACCTGGTCTGGCGATTGCGGTGCCAGGGGCTCGACACGACGCTCACGGGCGAGGCCTGGGCCCGCGTGCTGCTGCACCTCGCCAAGCATCGCGGCTTCAAGTCGGTGAGCAAGCGCGAGGGGCTGGACAACAAGAGCGATGCCGGCAAGGCGCTGCAGGGCATCGCCAGCCTGCAGCAGGCGGCGGTGGGCTATCGCACGCTGGGCGAGGCGCTGGCCACGGCCCCGGCCTTCGCCCTGCGCAAGCGCAACACGGCCGGCGACTACAGCCACACGGCCCTGCGCGGCGATGTCGAGCGGGAAGCGACGCAACTGTTCGCGGCGCAGCGGCGGCTCGGCAATCCCGCCGCCGGCACGGAGCTGGAGAGCCGGTACCTCGCCATTGCCTTTCGACAGCTGCCGTTGCGATCGAGCCTGGAGATGGTCGGCCGATGCCGCTTCGAGCCGGGCCAGCACCGGGCGGCCAAGCACACGCCGTCGTTCGAGCGCTTCCGGTTCCTGCAGACGCTGAATCACCTGCGCCTGCACGAGCGTGGCACCGGGCTGCGACCGTTGTCGCCCGACGAGCGTGCGCGGGCGCTGGGGCTGTATGCCACCGTGCAGAAGCTGACCTACAAGGCGCTCCGCAAGAAGCTCGGCCTCGCCGATGGCGTCCGCTTCGACGGGCTCGCCGCAACCAAGGACCCGGAGGCCAAGACGCTCGGGGACTTCACCGGCTCGGTGAGGCTGGCCGAGGCACTGGGGCGGGCGCGTCTCACGGCACTGCTGCGCGACGAGCCCGCCCTGCTCGATGCGGCGATGGCCGCGATCGTGTTCCAGAGCGCCGACGAGCAGGTCGAGGCCGAGCTGCGCAAGGCCGGGCTCGACGATGCCGACGTGGAAGCCTTACTCGACCGGCTCGACCTGTTCACGCCGTGCAAGGGAGCCGGCCATGTCAGCGCGCTGGCCTGCCGGCGGCTGCTGCCGCACCTGGAGGCTGGGCACGTCTACAGCGAGGCGTGCCGGCTGGCCGGCTACGACCATACCGCGCTGGGTGCCGTCGACCTCGGCAGCGTGCCCAACCCGGTCGTGCGCAAGGTGATCGGCGAGTGCCTGAAGCAGGTCCGGCATGCCGAACTCCTGGAGCAGCAGCCGGACCGCGTGCATGTCGAGATGGCGCGCGACCTCGGCAAGAGCCGCGACGATCGCCAGGAGATCCACCGGGCCGGCCAGGAGCGGGGTGCGGAGCGCGACCGGCACCGCGATCAGTGCGAGGAGCTGGTCGGGCGCCGCCCCAACGACGAGGAGCTGCTGCGCTACGAGCTGTGGCTGGAGCAGGACCATCGCTGCCTCTACACCGGCGAGATGTACTCGCCGGCGCAGCTGCGGGCCACGGACAACAGCATCCAGGTCGATCATATCCTGCCCTACTCGCGCAGCGGCGACGACAGCTTCCGCAACAAGGCGCTGGTGACCGCCGCGGCGAACCAGGACAAGCGCGACCGCTCGCTGTGGGAATGGTTCGGCGAGAGCGACCCGAAGCGGTGGCAGGAGCTGGAGACGCGCGTCGACCTGCTGCGCAAGGCAAGCGGGCTGCACAAGGAGAAAATCCGCAAGCTGCTGCTGAAGTCGTTCGCCGAGCGGGAGGAATCTTACCGGGCTCGGCATCTGCAGGACACTCGCTACATCATCCGGGTGTTCCGGCTGCTGCTGGAGCAGCACTGGCCGGCGCTGCGGACCAAGGCGGACGAGGAGCGGCGCATCTTCACCCAGCCGGGTGCCTTGACCGCGTTGGTGCGGCGCGGGCTCGGCCTGGACGAGGCCAAGCGTGGCGGCAGGCTCGGGGACCGCGATCACGCGCTCGACGCTATGGTCGTGGCCTGGACCAGTCCGGCCGTGGTTCAGCGGCTGACCGAGGGTGCCAAGCGGCTGGAGCTGCAAGCGCGGGCGAAGCTGGTACCCGAGCTGGTCGCGAACCCGCAGGAGAAGGAGCGCCTACGGCAGGCGATTCTGGGCGCAGCCGAGGGTGTGTTCGTGTCGCGGCCCGAGTCGCGCCGCGGGCGAGGGCCGGCGCACCAAGGTACGCTTTTCGGATTCCAGCAAGG
>JAPJRA010000635.1 GCA_030824835.1 Geminicoccaceae bacterium
TCTCTATACCGACAGCACGCTCGCGCTCGACCCGGCGACCGGCAAGATCAAGTGGCACTTCCAGCACACGCCCAACGACCCGTTCGACTATGACAGCGTGTCGGAGAACGTGCTCATCGACCTGCCCGACGGCGGTCGCAAGATCGCCGTGTCGGCCGACCGTAACGGCTTTGCCTACGCGCTCGACCGTGAGACCGGCGAGTTCGTCTGGGGCACGCCGTTCGTCAACAAAGTGACCTGGACCAAAGGCCTGGATCCGAAGACCGGCAAGCCGGTCGAGTACGATCCGAACAAGCCGGTGCAGCCCTATCTCGACAAGCCGGACCGCCAGAACACCGAGACGATGATCTGCCCGGGCAACATGGGCGGCAAGAACTGGCCGCCGACGGCGTACAACTCCGAGCTGGGCCTCTGGTACATCCCCGTGATCGAAAGCTGCAACAAGATCACGGTCAAGGAAGCCATCCCGGGCGAATCCTTCAAGCCGCGGGAGTTCTTCACTGGCGGCGGACCGAGCCAGCCGGTGCGGATCACGGGCAGCCTGACCGCAATCGACGCCAAGACCGGCAAGATCGTCGGCAAGCACGAGACGCCCTTCCCGCAGCTCGGTGGCCTGCTTGCAACTCACGACCTGGTGTTCCTGGGCAACCCCGACGGCAAGGTCGCGGCCCACGACGCCAAGTCGCTGGAGGAGCTCTGGCACTTCAACACGGGCAGTGGCGTGAACGCGCCGCCCATGACGTTCGAGGTCGACGGCAAGCAGTATATCGCCGTCCTGGTCGGCCTCGGTGGTGCATGGGACAAGTGGTTCATCGAAAGCACGCCCGAGCTGAAGTCCATTCAGCCCGGCTCCATGCTCTACGTCTTCAGTCTGTGAGCCTCGGCATGAGCATGTTTTCCGAGCGGTGGCTCGCTGGCATGCTCGTGCTCGTCACCCTGTCCTGCGGCCCCGCGTGGTCGCAGGACTCGGGAGGGGCTACGGGCCAATCTGCGGGGTTGCGCGTGTTCAAGTCCGCCAACTGCGCCGGTTGCCACCATTGGACCGGCACTGGCGGCGGCGGCTATGGCGGTGCCTCGGCTGACCTGCGCGCGACCCAGCTGACCAGTGATCAAATCGTCGAGACCATTCGCTGCGGCCGCCCGGGAACGGGCATGCCGCATTTCGAGCGCGACGCCTACACCGATGGCCGCTGCTTCGGCCTGAAAGCGGAAGACCTCGCCAAGGACCAGATGCCACCTGAGCCCGATCATTTCCTCCGGCCGGCGGAGATCAAGATCGTGGCGGCCTATGTGGTCGAGCAGCTGCAGGGCAAGGGAGAGCCCACCTTCGCGGAGTGCCAGGCCTTCTTCGGTACCCAGACGCGGGCCTGCGACAACTACCGCAAAGCCGAATCCAGCGAGGGGGGGAGCGATGCGCCGGCCAAACAGAACTGAGCTCCTGATCCTCGCCGGCCTGTTGCTGGGCCCGGCCGTTCCCGCTGCCGCCAGCGACCTGCGCGAGTTCTCGGTCGGCATGCCGTCGGCGGCATTGCCGCCGACCGGCTACGACGACTTCGCCTGCGCCGACGCGCCCGACCACAAGCTCGCCAGCTGGGCCGACTGGCGCGACTGCCCCGCCGACAAGCGGGGACTGCGTGCCGTCTCGTTCCGCTACGACGAGCACTACAACCAGCTGGCCCGCTTCAGCGACGATGCCGACGGCACCAAGGTCGGCGGCCATCCGGTGCTGTTGGCGCTGCTCATCGGTGACGAGGGGCAGGTCGACGGGCTGCGGATCACCACCGATCCCAGTGCCCGCCTCTACCTGCACAAGAAGGCGTTCCTGTTCGGTCATCAGGTCATGGCGCGGTTCGGCGAGGACGGCTGGCAGTGCCGGAACGCCCAGCCGGCCGACGGCGAGGAGCCGCTGGGCGGCGTGTTCGTCAAGGAGCACTGCGAGAAGGTCACCGCGGATCGGCACTTCCTGCTGGACAGCGCCCTCTACCGCCGGACCGGCGAGCCCTTGCGCGATTTCGTCGGCGGCGCCGAGCTCACGATCCTGGCGGAGGCAGCTCCGGCGGGGCTCGAGCTGAGCGGCGCCTGGGTTCCCGCCACCGACGAGAAGGGAGCGGACGTCCCGCTCTACTTCACCATCGCCAACCATGCCGGACAGCCCGATACGCTCCTGCGGGTGCGCTGTCCGGTGTCGCAGTTCACCGAGAAGCGCACGATCGATCGTGGCGAGGGCGGCACCGCCGGCCGCGAGGTCCGCTCGATTCCGGTTCCGGCGAACGACACGCTGGCGCTGGACGCCGAGGGATTCCATGTCGTGCTGCTGCAGACCACCCAGCCCCTGCTGGTCGGCGACAGCTTCACCTGTTCGCTGGCCTTCCAGCAGGCCGGCAACCAGCAGCTGGATGTCGCCGTCAAAGCACCTTGAGTAGTCTGCACCCGGCTGAGCCGCCCCTTTGGACGGCTCAGCCGTGGCCTTCTCCGCGGTAGCTAACCCCGCCTAAGTTGTCTCGAGCACCACGAGCAGGTCCTTGGCATCGATCGGGCTCGCTGCGTGCACCAGCACCTCCTTCACCACCCCGTCCCGCGGTGCGTGCAGGGCCGTCTCCATCTTCATGGCCTCGATGGTGAGCAGCACGTCGCCAGCCTTGACCGGCTGGCCGGGGCGGACCGAGATCGTCGAGACCGAGCCCGGCATCGGGGCGGCGACGTGGGCGTCGTTGCCGTCCTCGGCCTTGCGGCGGGCGGGGAGCGTGGCCACCGCCGTGCGGTTGGGGACGCGGACGATGCGCGGCTGACCGTTGAGCTCGAAGAAGACCCGCACCTGGCCTTCCTCGTCGGTGTCGCCGATCGCCTGCAGGCGCAGGACCAGCGTCTTGCCCTTCTCCAGCCAGACGGTGATCTCGTCGCCCACCGCCATGCCGTAGAAGAAGACCGGGGTCGGCAACACCGAGACCGGGCCGTATTTGCGTGAAGCCGAGGCGAAATCGGTGAAGACCTTAGGGTACATCAGGTAGGCGGCGAGATCCTCCTCGTCGAGCTGGCGGCCACAGCGCTTCTCGGCCTCGGCGCGCACGGCGGCGAGGTCGGCGTCGGCCAGCAACGAGCCCGGGCGCACGGTGATCGCGGCCTCGCCCTTCAGGACCTTCCGCTGCACCACCTCCGGCCAGCCC
>JAPJRA010000636.1 GCA_030824835.1 Geminicoccaceae bacterium
ACGGCGCCGCCGCCGTCCTGGCGCAGCAGCAGCTCATCCCGCTGACCCAGCTGCATGATGCTGACTTGGCCGTTCGCGTAGCCGGCCGCGAGCAGGTTGCGCTGCGGATGCGCCGCGACGCAGTCGATCACGACCAGACCCGGCCGGCCGGTCTGCAGGGCTCCCACGGTCGGGTCGTCCAGTGGCGGGGCATTCAGCGACCAGGCCACGGCGCGGAACGCTCCGGCGGTGGCCAGCGCCTGGGCAGCCCGGCTCCAAGCCAGCGAGCGGACCGGTGTCGGGTAGCCGCGGATCGGGCTGCTGGCCCCGTCTTCGAGTCGCACGAGCTGGAAGCCCTCCGTCGCCAGCGGGCAGGCGAGCCACGCGCCGTCGGGGCTCCAGCTGACACCAGTAGGCGTGCCCGCGACCATCAGGTCCCGGCGCGGCTCGTCCCCGTCGAGCCGCCAGATGCTGACCCCGGCCGCATGTGCCCCGGCGAGCGCCGAGCCGTCGGGGGCGAACGCCACCGCGACGAGCGGCAGCTCGTGTTCCAGGCGCAGCGGCCGTGATGTGTCGTCGTCGGCGAAGATGGCGATCTCGCCGGCGGCGGCACAGGCGGTTCGGCCACTCCGCGCGTGATGGTCGATCGCTTCCACCCGCTGGGTCAGCCGGGCACCGAAAGGCACGATCTGGCCGCGGGCGGTGATCGCCAGCACACGGCCGTCGTGGCCGCCGACCGCGAAGCTGCCCTTGCGGTGGGCCGAGAGCGGCGGCAGACGGTCGTCGACCGGCCCCACCACGACGGCCGGTCGCACCGGCTTCTCGCGCCGCCGGATCGTCGCCCGGCCGTTCTCGGTGCTGACGCGGACCCGCTTCTCCGGCGGCTCGGGATCGGCCAGTGCGGCGATGGCGATCGACCCGTCGGCCGCGGCGAAGGCCACCGCACTCTGCTCGTTGTTGAAGGCGAGCCGCTCGACCGGCGCCGGTCGCGGCCACTGGCGGGCCAGCAGCTCGAACAGCGTCAGTGGGGCGGAGGAGGGTTGATCCATGGCGATTGTCCTTCAGGACCGGGCGAGTTCGAGGTCGAGCTGCTCGAGCCGCTGGTCGAGGGCCCGAAGCTGCGCCTCGCAGTGCGCGAGCTCGGTCTGGATGAGGGCGTCGCGGGCCATGGCGGCGTCGAGCGTCCGGCGCGCCGCCTCGCTGTCCTCATCGGCGAGCTGGCGTTGGCAGCCGAGCACCTCGATCGCGAGGCCGCCGGCCTGCTGCGTCTGCCGCAAATGTTCCGAGTTTAGGCGCGCGACCTCCAAGACGATGGCCATGCGCTCGGCCATGATCTCTTGCAGAGAACGCCCGGTCTCGGTCATTGCCATGGCCTGCGACGGGCGTCAGGCTGTAGGTGACCAGGTGTGCAGGAGGCAATATGAACCAGGCGGGGATAGGCTTTTTCGCGGCGGTGCGGGATGCCGCGCGACAGAAGCTGGGTCCAGCGCATCCGTGCACACAGGCGCTGGCACTCGCCAGCGACGGCGGTGATCCAGCGACGATGGCGAAGGCGCAAGACGAGCTGGGCCGCCTGGAGCCAGGGGAGCTGGCCGAGCTGATGGCGATGGCGCATCGGACCCTGCGCGAAGACACGGCTGCGATCCTGCAGCATTGGCGTGCTCCGACCGGGCAGCGCAGCAACTGATCTGATCATGGCTGGCCGTCCGCGTCTGGAGCCGGTTCCATGCCCATCGCGGCCAGCAATCTCGGCAGGTCGGCGGCCTGGGCGAGGAAGCGCCGCTCCGCGGTCTCGATGTGGTTCTTCAGCGAATCCCAGATGTCGACGCGCATCAGCGCCTGCGTGTCCTGGGTCAGGAACTCGATCTCGCCGACCCGGAACTGACGCGACAGGGAGACACCGGCGAAGACGAAGTCGCGCAGTTCCGCCGCGTGCGCATCCACGAAATGGGCCAACAGCGGATACTGCTCGGCCGTGGCGCCACGGCGCGCGGTCTCGGCACGGATGAATGCCTGGAAGTGCCGCATCATCCGGTACTGACTCTCACCTAGAAAGCGCATCACGAATACAAGGTCGTCGGGCGCGCGGCGCACGATCTCTTCCGCGACCTGCGCACCGGGCGGCACCTGTTCCGTCGAGAACCCGTCATCCTGCGGCATGACACCCTCCGTGGCCAGCCGGTCGATGGTCCGAACGACCCATGCGGCCCTGCCGCTGCTACAGCTTTCCCACCTTATAAAGCTGTCATCGTATAATGGAAGCATAGATCGTGCAGCGCGAATCTGGCGCGAAATTAATTGTGCAGTGCAATAAGTATCCAAATAGAATAGTGTTGCGATACATCTGTATCAAATTGATACGATCGAGGTCGTTACAGTGCCGTCTGGGCTCCGTTGTCGCCTGCAAGTCCGCGTATTTGCCCGAATCGCCCACGTTGGCACGGCCGTTGCATCTACCAGTGCAGAAGAAGTCCACCGCGCTTCGGCGCGATGTCGAAAGAACGAAGGAAGGGGAGGCCGAACCAGTAACGTCGGTCGTGGGTGGCGCGGACAGCGTTTCACGGCACGAGCCGACAAGGCTGGCCCGGCATGACCAGAACCTTTGCCTTGACCCACTCGAGGGGCCGGATCGCGGCGCGTCGCCGTGACGAGGTCAATCGCACTTCGCGACGGCGGATGCGCCGTCGAACCGCCGCGGGCATCCGCCCGTGGCGCAATGAGAGTGGAGTCTCGCAAGCATGTCGGCATTGACGCTCAACAAGATCACCTCGCAACGCGGTATATCCGTGGGCGAGGCGGCGAAGAAGATCGCCGATCTGGGATGGAATCCCTCCTATGTCCAGGAGGCCATGACCTTCCCCACCGACTACAAGATCGCCAAGGCGCCGCGCGATCCGATGAAGCAGGTACTGCGGTCCTACTTCCCGATGCAGGAAGAGAAGGACAACCGGGTCTACGGCGCGCTCGACGCGGCACTTCGCGGCGACATGTTCCGCAACGTGGAGCCCCGCTGGGTCGAGTGGATGAAGCTGTTCCTGGCGATCATCCCGTTCCCGGAGATTTCGGCCGCGCGCTCGATGGCCATGGTCGCACGTCTGGCGCCCGGCGAGGACCTGCGTACCGGGTTCACCATGCAGATGGTCGACGAGTTCCGTCACTCGACCATCCAGATG
>JAPJRA010000637.1 GCA_030824835.1 Geminicoccaceae bacterium
GCTGCAGCCGCGCGGCTCGCTGCTGCGGCACAGCCTGGAGGCGATGCTGCGCCGGCACGACGTGCCGGCCCCAGAGCGGGTGATCAGCACGCCGTCGACGCTGATGACGTTGATGGTCATGGCCAGGACCGATGCCATCAGCGCCTTCAGCCAGCCCGTGGGCGAGCTGCTGGTGGCCGGGCACGGCATGGCGATGCTGCCGCTACGCGAGCGGATCACCGTCGAACCCTACGGGCTGATCACGCTCAAGGATCGTCCCCTGTCGCCTACGGCGTCTGTCCTGCGCGCGGAGGTCGAGGCCAGACTGTTCGCCTCACCTGCCGCGGTGCTGCCCGAGGCGACGGCGCCGAGCGCCATGGGCTGAGCGCGCCGGGCCCGCGCCCTGTGCGGGCCGGTATCGGCCACGTCGCCACGTTGATGCTCGCATGCCCGACGAGCTTGCCGGCAGGCAGCAACGGTAGACAAGGTGGCATGAGCACGCCCGACAGCCACGGGCCAAAAGGCTGCGAACCACCGCCCGGCTACCGCGGCCCGCGTGGCAGGGCGGTCGGCGCGCTCGACGCCGGACCCGCCGGCGGGCAACTCGGCAATGGCGCCAAGCCTCGCCAGAGCACGCGGACAGCGCAGCGTCCGCTTCCCATCAAGGATCTGGGAATCAGCCACCAATAGATACGCAAACCACTTGTCTTGGAAATCTGGCGCGCCCGGAAGGACTCGAACCTCCAACCTTCTGATCCGTAGTCAGATGCTCTATCCATTGAGCTACGGGCGCGTTCCCTGTGAAGGTCGGGAGCGTTTAGCCGCATCGGAGGCGTCTGGCAAGGGCCTCAGCCGGCGGCGACGAGTTCCTTGATGCGTTTGGCCATCTCGTCCGGCGTGGCGTCATGACCGAAATGGGTCAGATAGCCGCCCTGGCGGTCCATCAGGTAGGTGAAGGTCGAATGGTCGACCAGGTATCCGTCGTCGCCGGCCGGGGTAGCCGACCGGCTGGCATAGACGCGGTAAGCCCGGACCGCCGCCGTCACCTCGTCCTCGGTGCCGGTGAGCCCGACCAGCCGCGAGTGGAACGCCGCGACGTAGTCGCGCATGACCGGCACGGTGTCGCGCTCCGGGTCGACCGTGATGAACAGCGGCACGATCTGATCCTGGACGTCGGCCGGCAGCTCGTCCATCGCCGCGGCGATGGTCTGCAGGCCGAGCGGGCACACGTCCGGGCAGAACGTGTAGCCGAAATAGACCAGCATGAAGCGGCCGCGGAAATCGGCATCGGTCACCCGCTTGCCGGTCTGGTCGGTCAGCGCGAAGGGCCCTCCGATCGAGACCGCACTCTGCTGCGCTGAGGACGACTGATCATCGGCCGGCATGAAAACCTGCACGCCCACGACCGCGGCGATTGCCAAAGCAGCCACCATCAACGCCGCGGCAAGCCAACGTAACATCTACCTCTCCTTCGTCCGCCATCTCGTCGGACCCCATATAGGCACTCGGCCGGAGCCCCAGCTAGGTGGCGCTGCGCGGGTGGGGGTCCCTCTGGGCGGATGCGGGCTGGGCCGAGGCGCGCCGGCAACCGCCTCCCCAGCCCTGCTCACCGCCCAAGCGCAGGACCAGAAAGTCGACGAACGAGCGCAGCTTGGCCGACAGGTGGCGCTGCGACGGGAAGACCGCGTGAATCGGGATATCCGGGGCCGCCCAATCCGCCAGTAACCGGACCAGCGTGCCGCCCTCCAGATCGTCGCCGATGATGAAGTCGGGCAGACAAACGATGCCCAGGCCGCAGCGCGCCGCGGCTCGAAGCACATCGCCGTTGTTGGCCTGCAGATTGCCGCCGACGCGCACCGTGACCGGCTCCCCGTCGCGTGTGAAGGTCCAGTCGTCGGGCTGGCGCAGGTAGCTGTAGCGCAGGCAATTGTGCGCGGCGAGGTCGCCCGGCCGCCGCGGCGTGCCGGCGTGGGCGAGGTAGGCCGCGCTGGCGACGCAGACGCTGCGGGCCGTGGCGAAGCGGCGGGCGATCAGACTGCTGTCGGCGAGCCTGCCGATGCGCACCGCCACGTCGATCCCCTCCTCGAGCAGGTCGACAACACGGTCGTCGAGGATCAGCTCCACCTGCAGTGCCGGATGGCGGGCCAGGAACTCCGGCAGGATCGGACCCAGGTGCAGGATGCCGAACGACATCGGGGCGCTGACCCTGAGGCGGCCCCGTGGTTCGTCGCTGTGCCACGTGGCAGCGAGGTCGGCCTCCTCGGCATCCTGGACCAGCTTGGCACAATAGTCCCGGTACACGGCGCCGACCTCGGTCAGCGCCAGCCGGCGCGTGGTACGATTGAGCAGGCGCACGCCGAGCCGCTCCTCGAGCGCCGCCACATGCTTGCTGACCGCGGACTTGGACAGGCCCAGCTGACGTGCCGCCGCCGAGAAGCTGCCTTGCTCGGCGACGCGGGCGAACACCGCCATGCTCTGCAGCCGGTCCACCCCGTACTCCCCTGGCTGAACCCACAGTTAGATGGCGGCCACGCGGCGCGGTCAACCCCGACGCGACGACACAGTAGCCGGATGAACGCATCCCTGGGAATGGACGGTGGCGGGCTGTGGCCGCAGGCGCATGGACAGACACCGCCACCGTCTCATATGCATCCAACGTCGCCTCTTGTCGCGACAGGCATCCGTGCAGCTGGCGCGCAGGTGACCATTCGAAGCCAGCGGGGAAACGACGCATGACGACGCCTACCGTCCGCCTCACCGATGCGGACGATATCTTCGTGGGCACCGACCGTGCTGAGGAGGTGCTGGGACTTGGTGGCTCCGACACCATGTTCGGCCGTGGCGGCGACGACCGGCTGTTCTCGTACGACGAGATGTCCTTCGCGATGTGGTATGATCGCACGTTGACCGACAAGGCGAGCTTCATCGACGGTGGCGCCGGCAACGACGAGATCGAATCCTACGGCACCCAACGCGCCGTCGGCATCGGTGGCACCGGCGACGACAGCGTGATCGTGCGCTCCTACGGCACGGCGTGGGGCAGCGGTGGCGCCGGCGACGACCTGCTGGGGGTATCGGGCGAGCAGGGCGATGCCTGGGCCAACGGCGGAGCCGGCGACGACGTCATCGCGGTGAAGGCCCGCTACGGCATGGCCGTGGGCCTCGGCGGCGC
>JAPJRA010000638.1 GCA_030824835.1 Geminicoccaceae bacterium
ATGTAGTACCCGCCGAGCGTGGCTTGGAGCGCGTTGAACACGTCGCCCAAGCCGATCCCCAGCGTTTGGACCTTGTCGCGGTCGATGTCCAAGAACAATTGCGGCGTGGCGGCTGAGTAGGTCGTGAACACGCCCTGCAGCTTCGCATCCTGGTTGGCCGCGAAGATCAGCCCGCGCGCCACCGCCGCCAGATCGGCTGGATCGCCGCCGCGCAGGTCAAGCAGCTGATATTCGAAGCCCCCGCTGGTCCCGAGGCCGATGATCGGCGGCACGTTGAACGGGACGATGTTGGCCTCGCGGACCTTGGCGCCGGCCGCACGCACCTTGCCGATGATGCTGTCGACGTCCTGGCCCGGCTCGGTGCGCTCGGCGAACGGCTTGAGCAGCACGATGAAGTAGGCGCTGTTCGACTTGCTGAGCCCGTCCAGCGTACTGTAGCCCACGACCGCACTGATGTCGGCGATGCCCGGGATGTCCTTGAGGATGCCTTCGATCCGCTCGACCACCACCGCGGTCCGGTTGACCGAGGCGCCCTCTGGCAACTGGGCCTCGACGAAGAAGGCACCCTGGTCCTCGGACGGCAGGAAGCCGCCGGGGATCACCTTGAACAGCCAGGCGTCGAGCGCCATGACCCCGGCCACGACGACGAGGCTGAACACCGCCACGCGCACCAGCCGAGCCACGATCGCGGCATAGCCGTCGCGGGCCCAGTCGATCGCCCCCAGCACGTAGCGGATCGGGCCGCGCTTTGGCCCGTGATGGTGCCGCAGGAGCAAGGCGCACAGGGCCGGCGCCAGGCTGAGCGCGTTGATCGCCGAGATCACCATCGACACCGCGACCGCCACTGCGAACTGCTGGTAGAGCTGGCCGGAGATGCCGGGGATGAACGCCACCGGCACGAACACCGACAGCAGCACCAGCGTGATCGCGATGATCGGGGCGGTGATCTGGCCCATCGCCCGCTTGGCGGCATCAGCCGGGGAGAGCTCGGGATTCTGCTCGAGATTGGCCTCGACCGCCTCGACCACGACGATGGCGTCGTCGACCACGATGCCGATCGCCAGGACCAGGGCCAGAAGTGAGACCATGTTGAGCGAGAAGCCCAGCGCTAGCATCACGGCGAATGTGCCGATCAGCGACACGGGCACCGCGATCAGCGGGATCAGCGTGGCGCGGAGATTGCCCAGGAACAAGAAGACCACGATTACGACGAGAACGAACGCCTCGATCAGGGTGTGGACCACCTGGTCGATGCTCTCCAGGACGAAGGCCGTCGAGTCGTAGGTGGTCTTGTAGGCGACGCCCTCGGGGAACTGCGCCTGCAGGCGCTGCATCACCGCCTGGACGCCCTCGGCGGTGGCGAGCGCGTTCGCACCCGGCGCCTGGAAGATGGCGATCAGAGCCCCCGGCCCGCCGTTGAACCGGCCGAACGAATCGGTGGTGCGGGCGCCGAGCTCGACCCGGCCGATGTCGCGCACGCGCACGAACGAGCCGTCGGGATTGGCCCGGATCACGACGTTGGCGAACTCCTCGGGCTCGGTCAGCCGCCCCGTGGTCTGGATGTTGAGCTGAAACTGCGCGTCGCCGCTCGGCTGGGCGCCGATCCGCCCGACCGCCGCCTGGATGTTCTGCCCTTGCAGCGCTTTGGCGACATCGTTGGGCGTCAATCCCAGCGCCGTCATCCGGTCGGTGCTGACCCAGACCCGCATGCTGTAGTCGAGCGCGCCGAACAGGAACGCATCGCCGACGCCGCGCACCCGCTTGACGTTGTCGAGCACGTTGATGGTGGCGTAGTTGCTCAAGAACAGCGTGTCATAGCGTTGGTCCGGCGAGTAGACGGCCAGGACCTGCAGGATGGCCGACGACTTCTTCTTCACCGTGACGCCCTGGCGCCGCACGTCCTCGGGCAGCTGCGGCGTCGCCAGCTGCACTCGGTTGTTGACGTTGACGGTGTTGATGTCCGGATCGGTACCGACGGCGAAGCTGATGGTCAGCGTGTAGCTGCCGTCGTTGCCGGCGGTGGATTTCATGTAGAGCATGTTGTCGACGCCGACGACCTGTGACTCGATCGGCTGGGCCACGGTCTGCTCGACGACGGTGGCACCCGCACCCGGGTAGCGGGCCGTGACCTGCACCTGCGGTGGCACGATGTCGGGGAACTGCGCGATCGGCAGGGCCGTCATGGCGATCAGGCCGGCGATGGTGATCACCAGCGAGATGACGATCGACAGACGCGGCCGATCGATGAAGATTGAGGACAGCATTGGCTGAGCCCTTAACCGGCGACCGGTGCTTCGCCGGGGTCGACCACCATCCCGGGTCTGATCTTCTGCAGGCCCTCCGTGATCACGCGCTCGCCGGCCTTCAGGCCGTTGGTCACGACATAGGCCCCGTCGCGCTGCGCACCCACGGTGATGCGCTGCACCTGCACCTTGTTGTCCGCATCGACCTTGAGCACGTAGCGCCCCGTCTGGTCGATCTGCACCGCCTGTTGCGGGATCAGCAGGGCCGCCTCCGGCTTGGCGGTCTCGACGATGACCGTGACCAGCTGGCCGTCGACGAGCAGCCGCTTGGGGTTGGGCAGCGTCGCGCGAACCTGCACCGTGTCGGTGCCCTGGTTCACCTGGACGTCGACGAAGTTGAGCCGGCCGACCTGGTCGTAGACTTGGCCGTCGGCAAGCCGCACCTTGACCGTGCGCGTCGATGGGTCGGCACCGCCGTCGGGCTCGCTTTTGCGCACCTCAAGCAGCTGCCGCTGCGTCACGGGGAAGGTCACGTACATCGGATCCTGGCTGACAATCGTCGCCAGCGTGCCGCTCGAGGGCCCGACGAAGTTGCCGACCGAGTAGCTGGCACGGCCGATCCGGCCCGAGATCGGCGCCTTGATGTCGGTGTAGCCCAGATTGAGCTCGGCCGTGGTCAGGTTCGCCTGCTGACGCCGCAGGTCGCCGCGCGCCTCGCCGGCCTTGGCCGTAGCGTCGTCGAGCCGCGCCTGGGCCGTCGCCTGCTTCTTGACCAGCTCGGCCTGCCGCCGCTGATCGAGCTCGGCCAAGTCGAGCGTCGCCTGGGCACGCGCGATCGACGCATCCACGTTCTCGATCTCGGCCTGATAGGGTGCCTTCTCGATCACGAACAGCAGGTCGCCGGCG
>JAPJRA010000639.1 GCA_030824835.1 Geminicoccaceae bacterium
GGACACTATCGATCACTCCCTGAACCCGGCAGGGCAGTCAGGCCGGACGCTTACTAAGTTTCAGTCGGCGCTCACGGCAACCTGCCGGAGCCTTCCATCCTGCTGGCCAGTGACGGCTACGATTCTGATGATGTTCGCGAAACCAAGGAAGCGCGTGATGTGCTGCGGGTGATCCCTATGCGGAAATCCCGCAAGCTGCGCGTGGCGGTGGGTCGCGCCCTCTACCAACTTCGTAACCTCGTCGAGCGCTCTTCTACAAGCTGAATTACCTACTCACTCAGGTCCAACACCGTTTGCTGCAGACTCGACCCCTGACGGTGGCGGACAGTGACGCATGTTTCAGCAAAAGTTGGTCGGGGCGGTGTGCCAGCACCACCTATCGCCCGAGGCGATCCTGCAGTCGCGACCACGCCACGGTGGCAATCACGGCAGGCTTCCGCATGAAGTGGAAGGGAATGGGGCGCGGCGGGGTCACGGGATAGTCCAGCTCGTCTTCCGGTGTGCCGGTCGCCCAGTCCGCAAGAACCTTTCCCATGGCCGAGGCGAGTGCGACGCCACGCCCATTGTAACCCATTGCGGCGATCACGCCAGGCGCAACAAGGCTCAGGTGAGGATAATGGTCCGCCGTCATGGCGACGAAGCCGCCCCAAGCATAACACCACGGGATCTCTCGAAGTTCGGGGTAGAGCTTGACCGACGCTTCGCGCAGCACCTGCATCTGGCGGCGGGTGGCCCCGGCCGAGTAGTTGCCGCGCCCGCCCATGATGAACCGTCCCGCTGGGTCCTTGCGGAAATAGACCAGCAGCCGGCGGCTGTCCGAGGCCGAGTGACCCTGGGGGAGGATCCGCCCGGCGATCTCCGGCGGCAGGATATCGGTGGCGACCTGGACCGAACGGATCGGCACCACGGCTCGGTCCATCGGAGGCACGACGGAGGACGTGTAGCCGTTCGTGCAGACCAGCACCTTGCGGGCCAGGACCTCGCCGCCCTCGGTGCGCAGCAGGTGATCAGAACCACGCGTTTCGTGCGCCGTGACGCGGCTTCCTCCGTGGATGACCGCACCGGCCCGGATTGCTGCATCGGCTAGGCCCAACGCATAGTTCAGGGGATGCAGGTTGCCGCCGCGTTCATCAATCATCGCCCCGCGATAAAGCTCGGTGCCCAACAGGGCCACGGTCGTATCCCGGTCCAGCATCCGCAGCGGGGCGCCGCGACGGGTCCATTGCTCGACCCGCCTCCGGACCACCGCATCCGCAGTGTCGTTGTGGACCGGCTGGATCCAGCCCGTCTGCCGCGCGTCGCAGTTGATTCCGAGGCGTGCAACAAGATCAAACACGAACTGCCCTGCTCCGCCCGACGTGGCGACCATGCGGCCGCCCACCTTGGGTCCGAATTGCGCCTCGATCGTGTCAGGGTCTTCCTTCAGCCCGGGATTGACCTGGCCGCCATTGCGCCCCGAGGCGCCCCAGCCAGGAGCGTGGGTTTCCAGCACGATGACGCGTTTTCCCCGCTCAGCCAGGTGGAGGGCAGCGGAAAGCCCGGTGAAGCCCGCTCCGATCACGGCCACGTCGCATTCCGCTTTCCCGCGCAGTGGAGGGCAGTTCGGGGCGGGGTTTGCAGTCGCGGTCCACAGCGAGTTGGCGATCACGTCTTCTTCGTTCTCGATCATACCTTGCGCTCCTTTCAATAGACGGCCGGCGTCACGATCCACAGAACCTCGGCCGCCTCGCTGTCCTCGCACCAGAAGCGGATCATGCGTGTCGCTTCAAAGGCAAAGCTGTCTCCGGTGTTCAGCCGGCGCGTGTCGCCATCGACCTCAAGCATCAGCTGACCGCACAGCACGGTGCCGCATTTCGCGCCGCTCGGATGGTTGTAGGGTGTCTCGCCGGACGAGCCGCCCGGACGGATCACCAGCCGCATCATCTGGATGCCGGTGCAGCTGTCGGGCGTCATCAGTTCCTTGATCATTCCCTTGGCGCCAAGGTCCAGTACCCGCCGCTGAGGCCGCCGCACCACCAGACCGTCGGTGTCATCCGCATCGGACGTGTCGAACAGCCAACCCACGGGCATTTCCAACGCGCCGCAGATCGCTCCCAGCGACCGGACGGAGGGCATGGTCAGGCCCCGCTCGACCTGGCTGATCAGCCCTGTCGAAACTTCAGCGCGCCGCGCAACCTCCTTCAGCGAAAGGCCACGGACCTTGCGCCTGCGCCGCAGTCGCGCGCCGAGGCTGTCCCGCTCTGCCGCATCAGCAGACGGCTCGATGACCAAGGAGTTCGGAGGCGAGGACATGCGTTGACAACCCGATGTTCGTTTCGCCAAACTGTAACAATCCGGCAGAAGTTTCAATGCCGGTGAATCCATCAGGGGTACGGGAGGCTAAGCATGAACAAGGTGACCAAGGTGATGCGTGGTGCGATGCTGGCGCTCACGGCCAGTGTCGCGCTGTCAGGGCAAGTCCTGGCGCAGGATACCCTCAAGGTCGGCTCAACGCCGTCCGGCGTTCCGTTCACCTTCCTCGACGTGACGACCAATAAGATCGACGGCGTGATGGTCGATATCGTCAACGCCATCGGAGAAGCTGAAGGCTTCACGCCGGATGTCGAGGCCACGCAGTGGAGCGCGCTGATCCCGTCGCT
Organism: Geminicoccaceae bacterium; assembly: GCA_030824835.1. Taxonomy (GTDB): domain Bacteria; phylum Pseudomonadota; class Alphaproteobacteria; order Geminicoccales; family Geminicoccaceae; genus Benzoatithermus. The sequence continues at coordinate 2,640 of JAPJRA010000639.1, forward strand.
GACCTCGGGAAAGATCGACGTGATCGCCGCTGCAATGTATGCGACCGAGGAGCGCGCCAAGGTCGTCGCCTTCACTGAGCCGGTTTATTCCTATGGCGAGGGGCTGTTCGTCGCCAAGGATGACACCACGCCCTACGCCTCGCTCGACGACCTAGAAGGCAAGGTGGTCGGTGCCCAGGTGGGCACCGCCTATGTCGCGCCGCTGCAGGCCAACGACAAGCTGAAGGAGGTGAGGGTCTATGACACCATCGCCGACATCATGCGCGACGTGTCGTTAGGCCGGATCGATGCGGGCTTTGGTGACCGCCCGATCGTCGCCTATCAGCTGTCGCAGGGTGCCTCCGACGTGCGGCTCGTGCCAGAATATGAAAGCACGATTGTCGGCGACGTGGCGATTGCCGTGCGCCAGAACGAACCCGAGTTGCTGACCCGGATGAACTCGTGGCCTGCCCCCCTGAGGTGGTCCGTTTGTAATCTTAGTGCATGACGGGT
>JAPJRA010000017.1 GCA_030824835.1 Geminicoccaceae bacterium
GTGGCAATCTCCGCCACCTTCGTAACCGGGAGGCAGGACAAGATGCAACTCGCCGCGGCAATGGGCCGGCTCGGCACCGAGAGTGCGTTCGAGGTGCTGGCGCGCGCGACGCGCCTGCAGCAGGAAGGCCGCTCGATCATCAATCTCGGCATCGGCCAGCCCGACTTTCCAACCCCGCCTCACATCGTCGATGCGGCGATCAAGGCGCTGCGCGACGGACATCACGGCTACACGCCGGCCAACGGCATCCTGCCCCTACGCGAGGCCGTGGCCCAGGACATGGCGCTTCGCCGGGGGATCGATGTTCATCCCGACCGCATCGTCGTCGTGCCCGGCGGCAAGGTCACCATGTTCATGGCCATCACCATGTTCGGTGAGCCCGGCGCGGAGATCATGTACCCGGACCCGGGCTTTCCGATCTACCGCTCGCTGATCGAGTGGACCGGTGCCGTGGCGGTGCCGATGGCCCTGCAGGAGAGCCGTGGGTTCGCGTTCTCGGCGGACGAGGTGCTCGCCCAGATCACGCCGCGCACGCGACTGATCATTGTCAACAGCCCGGCCAACCCAACCGGCGGCGTGGTGCCCAAGGCGGAGCTGGACCGCTTGGTGGCTGGGCTCGCCCGGTTCCCGGACGTGGCCGTTATGTCGGACGAGATCTATGCCCGGATGTGCTATGATGGCGCTCCGCACGCCTCGCTCACCGCCTACCCGGAGATCCAGGACCGGCTGATTTTGCTCGACGGCTGGTCCAAGACCTATGCGATGACTGGCTGGCGTCTGGGCTGGGGGGTATGGCCAGATGGTCTGGCCGAGCACGCCACCCGCCTAGCGATCAACACTCACTCCTGCGTCAACGCCTCGGCGCAGTGGGCCGGGATCGCCGCCCTGAACGGGCCCCAGGAGGCAGCGGAACGCATGGTCGAGACTTTCGAGGCGCGTCGCGGGGTCATCGTCGCGGCGCTGAACGCCATCCCCGGATTCCGCTGCGTCACCCCCGGCGGTGCCTTCTATGCCTTTCCCAACATCGAAGGCACTGGCCGGTCGTCACGCGAGCTGCAGGAGGAGCTGCTGAACGAGGTCGGGGTTGCCATCATCAGCGGCACCAGCTTCGGCCGCTACGGCGAAGGCTTCGTGCGCTTTTCCTATGCCGCCTCGAGCGAGGCCCTCGAGGAGGCCTGCCAGCGCATCCGGCGCCGCCTCGAGCGTTGAGCCGTCGGACGTCGGTCACGACGCTGTAACGCAGGGACCCTAAGTAGCGGCGCAGGTCATCATCGGCGCAAGGGGGATCCATGCGCAGCGTCGTGATCCCTGCCCGCACCAATCTCCTCGTGGCGACCGGTCTCGCAGCCGGCAGCATGACCGTCCTCTTTCTGGTGCCGTGGCTGCTCGACCAGGGACACGGTATCGTGACGTGGTCCCTGGTCCCCTTCGCGTTGGCGGCTATCCCCCACTGGGCGTTGGTACATGAGGCGGTGCATCGGCATCTCTGCCCGAATCCCGCGGGCAACGAGCGGCTCGGCCGACTTCTGGCCATCTTGTTCCTTGCCCCGTTCGACGCGCTGCGCTTCGGCCACCTGTCGCATCATGCGCTGAACGCGCGGGCCAGCGAGCGGCCCGAGATCTACGACCCATGCCGACACTCGCACCTGCGGGCGGCGATCGAGTTTTACGCGCGGTTGCTCGGCGGCCTCAACCTGGTCGAGATCGCGAGCGGTCCCATGAGCCTGCTGCCACGAAGCCTTCTCCGTCCGATGGTGCGGCGCCTGTTCTACGACGGCACGCCCGATGCCCACATGGCCGACCGGGCGGAGCATGTCCTGCTGGCGCCAACTGCCTTGCGCCGCATCCGGCATGACGCCTTGGCGATCATGACCCTGCTCGGCGCCAGCTTCATCGCCTACGGTGAGGACTGGCCCGTCCTGGTCACGGCTCTGCTCGGACGCGCCTTCGTCGTCTCGATCATGGACAATGCCCCGCATTATGGCGGGCCCCTGGGCCAGCCCGACCAGGGCTATGACATGCATCTGCCCAGGCTACTGGCCCGATTGATTCTCCACACCAACCTGCATGGCACGCACCATCGCCATCCCAATTTGCCCTGGTCCGCTCTGCCCGAGGCGTTCACGGCCGAACGCCGCGAGCACGAGGGCAGCTTTCTGCTGCGGCCCTGGCGGCAGCTGGGAGGCCCCGTGCCGATCAATGCCGCGGAGCGGCGCTGGGAACCGACATGAACCAAGCCTCCTTCCTTGACCAGGGTGTGGCCACGCACGTGCAGGCGACGCGGCGGACCTACGACCGGATCGCGCCGCTCTATGACTGGCTCGACGGAATCTACGAGTGTACCTGGAAGCATCGGCTACGCGGGGAGCTGTTCCGCCATGCGCGCGGTCGCATCCTAGACGCAGGTGTTGGCACCGGCTGCAACATGCCGTTCTACCCGGCCGAGAGCGAGGTGGTCGGTGTCGACATGAGCAGCCGCATGCTGGATCGAGCGAGAGAGCGCGCGCGTACCCTGGGGCGACCAGTCACCTTGCTGCCGATGAACCTGCTGGCGCTGGACTTTCCGGATGCCAGCTTCGACACGGTAACGGTCACGTTCGTTCTCCTCTGCCTGCCCGACGAGCTGCAGGCCCCGGCGCTTCGCGAACTGCGCAGGGTGCTGAAGCCCGGCGGCAGCATTCTGCTCCTCGACTACCGTCTATCGCGGAAGCCCGGGCTGCGACTTTGGATGCGCTGTCTGTCACCATGGCTGAAGTGGGCCTTCGCCGGTCGCTTCGACCCCGCCACCGATCGGTACTTCGGAGAAGCCGGGCTCGCTTCTTCCCAGCGCATATCGTACATGGGCGACGGCGTGACGATGGCCATCCTGCAGCCGTCGGATAGTTGAGCGGGGGGACATCCCTGGAACTCACGGCAAGGCTGACGGAGCTGGGTCTGGTGTTGCGTGGCGGATTCCATCCGCTGCCCGAGGACGACGTTCCGGCGTTGCCTGATGGCACAACAACTGCAACCCTTCTCATGGTGGGCAGCGTCGGGCCGATGTTCTGGGAACAGGTGCGGCAGGCGCCGGAGGCCGCAGGGCCGGATCCGATCAACTGCTGGACGGAAAGGGTACTGGGGGGCTTGGCCGACGCCGTGCTGTTTCCCTTCGGCGGCCCGTCCTACCACCCTTTCCAGCGTTGGGCCCGGCGGGCCGATCCCGAGCTGGCTACCTCGCCGCTGGGCATCCTCATCCATCCCGAGTTCGGCCTGTGGCATGCGCTGCGTGCGGCCTTGCAGTTCCGCAAGCGTCTGGAACTGCCCGCAGCGACCGGGCGGCCGAGTCCTTGTGCCAGCTGCGTCGACAGGCCGTGCCTCAACACCTGCCCGGTCGATGCGTTCGGCGCACACGGCTACGCAGTAGCGACCTGCCGGACCTATCTCGGAACGTTGTCCGGCCAGCCGTGCATGATTCAGGGCTGCCAGGCCCGCCTCGCCTGCCCGATCGGTAAAGCCTACCGACACAGGGGCAGCCAGGCACAGCATCACATGCGCGCCTTCGCCCGCGGTTGAGCTATTCCGCTGCCTGAAGCAGAAGGCCCCGGCCGCGAAAGCGCTCGAGCAGCTCGACTTCCCTGGTCTTGGCGCGCTCCGCGTTCCTTTCCTTGACATGGCCGAAGCCACGGATTTCCTGCGGCAACGCTGCCAGCTCGACGGCTAGGCCATGATTGTCGTGGCCAAGCCGCTGCAGGATCTCGTCGAGCACAGCCTCATATTCGCGCAGCAGCAGGCGCTCCCGCTTGCGTTCTGCGGTGTACCCGAAAACGTCGAAAGTCGACCCGCGGAGCCGTTTGAGACGGGCCAGTAGGCGGAATGCCCGGAACATCCACGGGCCGTAGCGGCGCTTCTTGAGATGGCCGGTCCTGGCGTCCCGGTCGGCGAGCAGAGGCGGCGCCAGATGGACCTCCAGGCTGTCCCAACGCTCGAATTCGGCGCCGAGCTGCTGCAGGAACGCGCCGTCGGTCCAGAGGCGGGCCACCTCGTATTCGTCCTTGATCGCCATCAGCTTGAAGAGGTTACGCGCGACGGCCTCGGCGAGCCCGGTTCGACCCGCCGCCTGTCGGGTCTCGACCGTGCGAACCCGCGCCACGATCTCGCGATAGCGGCGTGCGTAGGCTTCGTCCTGATAGGCCGTGAGGAATGCGGCGCGGTGGTCGATCATATCGTCCAAGGTCCGCGGCGCCGGCTGCGTCGCACCTCCGGCGATCGCCTCGACGGCGGCGAGGTCGTGGGCGGCCCGACGGCCCCAGAGGAATGCCTGTCGGTTGAATGCCACCTGTACGCCGTTGACCTCGATCGCCCGCTCGATCGCCTCGCGGCCGAGCGGAATGAACCCCTTCTGCCAAGCGAAGCCGACTAGAAACAGGTTGGCGCCTATGGCGTCGCCGACCAGACGCGTGGCGAGCCTCCCGGCATCGACGAACGTCACCGGACCGGCGGCCTGTTCGATCGCCTGCCGCATCCGATCGGCCGGAAAGGCCAGGTCCGGGGCGCGGGTGAAATCACCGGTGGTACTGGAATCGCGGTTGACGATCGCCGCCGTGACGCCCTGGCACATGGTCGGGACGGCCTGCGGGCCGGCCGTCACCACGAGGTCGCAGCCGAGCACCAAGCGGGCGGCGCCGTTGGCCACCCGCGGCGACCCGATCTCGTCCTGGGTCGGGGCGAGCTTCAGGTGAGTGAGCACGGCGCCGCCCTTCTGCGCCATGCCCAGCATGTCGAGGCCAGCGACACCCTTGCCCTCCAGATGCGCCGCCATGCCGAGCAGCGCCGCGATCGTGATCACGCCGGTGCCGCCGACACCGGTGATGACGATGCCGTAGGGGCCGTCGAGCATGGGCCGCTCGGGCTCGGACAGGACCGGGAACGGCGTGTCGCCTGCCACCTTCATCTTGCGCAAAGTACCGCCCTTGACGGTGACGAAGCTCGGGCAGAAGCCTTTGAGACAAGAGAAATCCTTGTTACAGGCCGACTGGTCGATGCGGCGCTTGCGGCCGAACTCGGTCTCCTGCGGCTGGATCGCCACGCAGTTGCTGGCCATGCCGCAGTCGCCGCAGCCCTCGCAGACCAGCACGTTGATCACGACCCGCTCGTTGGGGTCGGGAAAGCTGCCGCGCTTGCGGCGACGACGCTTCTCCGCGGCACAGGTCTGATCGTAGACCAGGGCCGACACGCCCGGGACCTCGCGCAGGCGGCGCTGCACGGCGTCGAGCTCGTCACGGTGGTGGACGCTCACACCTGCGGCAAAGCCCGTGGCCAGCGGGTATTTGTCCGGCTCATCGGTAACGACCGCGATCTCCTTCACACCCTCGGCTTCGAGCAGGCGCGTGATGGCCGGCACGGTCAGGTTGCCGGTCTCCATCTTCTGGCCGCCGGTCATGGCCACTGCGTCGTTGTAGAGGATCTTGAAGGTGATGTTGGCGCCCGAGGCTACGGCCGCGCGCACCGCCAGCGAGCCCGAATGGTAGAAGGTGCCGTCGCCGACGTTCTGGAAGATATGCGGCCGGGTGCCGAACGGTGCCTCGCCCAACCAGGATGCTCCCTCGCCGCCCATCTGCGTGAAGCGACGAGTGTCGCGGTCCATCCACTGGACCATGAAATGGCAGCCGATGCCGGCCAGGGCCTTGGAGCCCTCGGGAACGTGGGTCGAGCTGCTGTGCGGGCAGCCCGGACAGAAATAGGGCAGCCGCAGCATGGCCGGGGTAAAGCCCGCAGCCGACCGCTCGGCCCGCTGCAGGGCCTCCAGCCGCTCGCGCAGCGCCGCATCCTCGCCCAACCGTAGCAACCGCTCAGCGATGGCGATGGCGATCTGGTTGGCGGAAAGGTTGCCATGGCTCGGCAGGAGCGGTGCCCCCGCCTGGTCCTCCTTGCCCTCGATCACCGGCCGCTCCGGCAGATGATAGAGTAGCTCCTTGGCCTGACCCTCGATCAGGCCGCGCTTCTCCTCGACCACCAGCACGCGCTCCAGACCGGCCACGGCCTGCCGCAATGCCAGGGGCTCCAGCGGCCAGGTCATGCCGACCTTGTAGACGCGGAGCCCGAGCTCTCGGGCGCGCGCCTCGTCGATCCCCAGATCGTCGAGCGCGGCGATCACGTCCTGCCAGGACTTGCCGGTGGTGATCACACCAAGCCTCGCATCCACGCCACCCAGCACTACGCGGTCGAGCCGGTTCGCACGGGCGAAGGCACGGGCCGCGTCCAGCTTGTGGGTATGGACCCGCCGCTCCTGCGCCAGGGCCATCCGCTGCCCTAGACCATTGTCCGGCCAGCGCACGTTCAGCCCATCGGGCGGCGGCGTATAATCGGTGGGCAGCATGATCGCCGGGCGCACCGGGTCCACCGGAATCGACGCCGTGCTCTCGACCGTGTCGTGCACGCATTTGAGGGCGACCCAGCTGCCCGTGAAGCGGGACATGGCAATGCCGAGGAGGCCGTATTCCAGGATCTCCTGGACGCCAGCGGGGTTGAGCACCGGCACCAGCGCGTCGACCATCGCATATTCGCTCTGATGCGCGGTCGTGCTCGATTCACAGATGTGGTCGTCGCCAAGCAGCATGAGCACGCCACCATGCTCGGCCGTGCCGAACAGGTTGCCGTGGCGGATCGCATCGCCCGAGCGGTCGACGCCCGGACCCTTGGCGTACCAGATCGCGAACACGCCGTCGTAACGGCTCTCGCCGTCGAGCCCCACCTGCTGGGTGCCGGCACAGGCCGTGGCGGCGAGATCCTCGTTCACGCCCGGGCGATGGACGATATGGTGAGCGTCGAGTTCGGCTCGGGCGCGCTCGAGCTGCTGGTCGTACGTGCCCAACGGCGAGCCACGGTAGCCGGTGATGAAGCCTGCCGTGTTCAGACCCACGGCTTGGTCGCGCTGCCGCTGCATGAGCGGCAGTCGAACCAGAGCCTGGATGCCGGTGACGAAAATCCGCCCCTCGGTGCGGGTATATTTATCGTCCAGACCGACCTCTAGAAGCTGCGTCACCGGCCACCCTCACTGTTTCGTTGCCTGCAGGCTAGCACGGGTGTCGCCGTGGGCAACGAGAGCCGCGCTCAAAGAATAGAGCGCAGCAACCCACCGTCGACACGCAATGCCGCCCCGTTGGTGCCGGATGCCAGCGGACTGGCGACGAACGCCACCAGCGACGCGATCTCGGCCGTCGTCTCGAAGCGCTGGAGCAGTGAGCTCGGCCGGGCCGTCTTGAAGAACTCGCGCTCCATCGCTTCGAGCGTGATCCCCTGCGCCTTGGCCATGTCCTCGATGAACTTCTCCACCCCTTCCGAGCGCGTCGGGCCGGGGAGAACGGAGTTAACCGTCACCGCGGTTCCGATGGTCGTCTCGGCTAAGCCACGGGCAAGAGCCACCTGCATCGTCTTGGTGACACCGTAATGGATCATCTCGACCGGGATGTTGACCGCGGACTCCGAGGCGATGAAGACGATGCGGCCCCAACCTCGCGCTTTCATGCGCGGCAGGTGATGGCGCGACAGGCGCACCCCGCTCATGAAGTTGACGTCGATCATCCGCGCCCATTCGGCGTCCGTGATCTCCTCGAACGGCCGTGGCTCAAAAATGCCCAGATTGTTGACCAGGATCTCGACGTCGGGGTAGCGCCGCAGCGCCTCGTCCAACCCTTCGGGCGTTCCGAGATCCGCGGGCAGCGGTTCCAGGGTCGTGCCGGCATGCGTCGCCCGAATGATGGCCATCGCTTCTTCCACGCGGATGCCGCTGCGGCCGTTGACGATGACGGTCGCACCTTCACCGGCCAGGGTCTGCGCGATCGCAAGGCCAATGCCGGCCGTCGAGCCGGTGACCAAGGCGCGCTTGCCGGATAGTTGCAGGTCCATGGCGTTCCTCCTCTGCTGCGGGCCCCATGTGGTCATCAAATGGACGGCTGCCCAGGCTACTCCGCCGCAGCCGAGTCGGGACTTTCCTGCTGGCGGCGCCACATTTCGGCATAGAGCCCACGCCGGGCAAGCAGCTGCATGTGGCTGCCGCGCTCGATCACCCGACCGTGTTCGAGCACGATGATCTCGTCCGCGTCGATCACGGTCGACAGACGGTGCGCGATCACCAGCGTGGTGCGGCCGGTGGCGACGCGCTCAAGCGCCTCTTGCAGGGCCTGCTCGGTGCGGCTGTCGAGCGCCGAAGTCGCTTCGTCGAGGACGAGCACCGGTGGATTCTTCAGCATGACCCGAGCGATGGCGACGCGCTGCTTCTCGCCGCCGGACAGTTTCAGGCCGCGTTCGCCGACCTTGGTGCCGTAGCCGTCGGGCAGGCTCTCGATGAAGTCGTGGATCTGGGCCACCCGTGCCGCGGCCTCGATCTCGCCCTGGCTGGCACCCGGCCGCCCGTAGGCGATGTTGGCGGCTACGGTGTCGTTGAACAGCACCGTGTCCTGCGGCACCACGCCGATGGCGCGCCGCAGGCTGAGCTGGGTCACGGCCCGGATGTCCTGATCGTCGATGGCGATGGTGCCACTCGTAGAATCGTAGAAGCGGAACAGGAGGCGCACCAATGTCGACTTGCCGGAGCCCGATGGCCCGACCACGGCCACCTTGTGACCGGCCGGAATGGCGAGGCTGACGCCTTTGACCATCGGTCGACGCGTATCGTAGTCGAACACGACATCGTCGAACCGCACCGCTCCACCGCCAACCTGCAGCGGCTTCGCGTCCGGCCGGTCCTCGATCTCGGAACGCAGCGCCAACAGGCTGTGGATGTTCTCGAGGTCGGTCAGCGATTGGCGCAGTTCGCGGTAGACGACGCCCAGGAAGTTCAGCGGCTGATAAAGCTGCAGCAGGAAGGCGTTGACCAGCACCACGTCGCCGACGCTGAGCGTCCCGGCGACGACGTGGCTGGTGGCGGAGATCATGATTCCGGTGACACCGACCGCGATGATGCCCGCCTGCCCGGCGTTCAGCATCGAGAGCGTCTGCTGCGACTTGATCGCGGCCCGCTCGTAGGCGGCCAGCGACCGATCCAGCCGATCCCGCTCGTAGCCTTCATTGGCGAACGCCTTGACCACCTCGTAATTGATCAGACCATCGACCGCCGCGGCGCTGAACTCGTTGTCGCGCTGGTTCATCTCGCGCCGGAAACGCGTGCGCCAATTGGTGGTGAACACGGTGAAACCGGCATAGGCCGCCACGGTGGCGAACGTGATGGCGGCGAACGAGATCGGATAACGGGCGAGTAGAATACCCAGGACGAGGACAAACTCGAGAATTGTAGGGCCGAGATTGAACAGGCCGGTCTGCAGGATGAAGCTCATCGACTTCACCCCGCGCTCGATAGCGCGGCTCAGCTCGCCCGTGCGGCGCTGCAGGTGGTAGCTGAGCGAGAGCGCGAACAGATGCTCGTATACCGACAGAGCCATCTGCCGGCCGGCCCGTTCCCCCACCTTGGAGAAGACGGCGTCGCGAAGCTCACTGAAGATCGACGCGCCGAGCCGGGCTGAGCCGTAAGCCAGCAGCGCCGCCAACGGGATGGCCAGCAGACCCGGCCGGCTGACCTGGTCAACCACGGACTTCAGGAAGAATGGTACGGATATGTTGACGAGCTTGGCACAGATCAGGAAACCTAGGGCAATCAGCACCCGCACGCGTAGCTCGAACGGCTCGCGCGGCCAGAGATAAGGCCAGACCAGCTGGCCGAGTTCCTTCCAGCCCAACTCCTGCCGTGCGCTCACCCACTGCTCCCGTTCGGTTCGACAAGGCGGCGGAGCATAGACGCGACCGCCACCCACGGACATTGTCAAGGCGGGACCGACAGGCCAGAAAAGTCCACCGTCGGCGCAGGTGTCCAGCGGAGCGGTCACCGCCCGCGGCGAGGCTGACCAGGGAGATGGGGATGGAAGTTGGTCTGTTCGTGCTGGGTATTTTGGTCGGTGTGGGGCTGTGCTGGTACCTGCTGGAGCGTCTCCACCTGCAGGAGGTGGACGCGCGTGAGGCCAACTTTCAGTTGCGCCTGACGGCGCTGCAGAACGAGCTCAAGGAATCTGACGCCGCCCTCGCCGAAACCAGAGACCGACTGATCGCATGGCGGATGGAGCAAACCGCGGTCGAGACTGAGCGGCAGCGATCGGCGGAAGCTGTGTCCAAGCCCGAACCCGAGCCGACAGCTTCAGCCTCGACCCCCGACGACTTGACCCTCATCAAAGGTATCGGCAAGGTGATCGAGCGGCGGCTGCACGAGTTGGGTATCACCACGTTCCGGCAGCTCGCCGACCTGACTCCGGCGGATGCACGACGCATCAACGAGGCGATCGATTTCCCCGGCCGTATCGAGCGCGAACATTGGGTGGAGCAGGCTCGCAGTCGGGCGGGTGTCTAGAACCGATTATTCGTTGGCCGGCAACGGCCGGGCCAGCAGGGCTTCGATCGCCGCGTCGACGGTGGTCTCTCCGGCGACCACGGCCCGCACCGCTTCGGCCACCGGCAGATCGACGCCGCACCTGCGACCGAGATGGCAGGCCGCTTCGGCGGTGAAGGCACCTTCGCTGAGCTTCTGGCCGGCGCTCAGCAACTCCGTCGCACTGTGCCCTTGCGCCAGCGAGTAGCCGAAACTCGTGTTGCGAGAGGTCCGGCTGGTGGCGGTCAGCAACAGATCGCCCAGACCCGCCAAGCCCATGAGCGTCTCGCGCCGTGCGCCAAGAGCCAGCGCAAGCCTGGTCAGCTCCGCCAGACCACGGGTGATGAGCGACGCGCGGGCATTCTCGCCCAGCTCCTTGCCCATGGTGACGCCAGCCGCGATCGCCACCACATTCTTAAGCGCACCGGCCAGCTCGACGCCCAGCACGTCATCACTGGGGTACGGCCTGAAAGCGGGGCTGGCCAGCCACTCCGCGTACGTCAGGGCCTGTGACCTGCTGACGGCGGCGATCGTGACCGCCGTCGGCAAGCCCTGCGCCACCTCCAAGGCAAACGACGGCCCCGAAAGCACCGCTACCGCCGACTGTGGCCGCTCTGCGGCGACGACCTCACTCAGGCGCAGGCCGGTAGCTCTCTCCAGTCCCTTGGCGCAGATAACCAAGGGAGCGCCGGTCGGGGGTAGCCCGCGACAAACGGCGCGCAGTTGCTGCGCCGGCACCACCAGCAGCACCAGGTCCGCATCCGCCAGCTCAGCCATCGTGGCGACCGGCAGGACAGTGTCCGGCAGCCGGATACCCGGCAGGTAGCGTGCGTTCGTGCGCGTGGTGCCGATGGCGGCGAGCTGCGCCCGATCTCGCCCCCAGAGATGGACGCTATGCCCGGCCCGCGCGGCGACGACGGCCAACGCCGTTCCCCATGCACCGGCGCCGACGACCCCTATCCTGGGCATCGGCCCGCAGCTGACCATGTGGTCGGGTCGAAAGCCAACGAACAATCCCCTTCAGCCCACGCTGCGCCTAGCTAGCGCCGTCGGCGCCGGGCGTCCAGCGAACCCCCGGGGGGCAGCCACTCAACTGAAGTCGCAAACGATCTCCAAGCGTGCTCCTGCGCGATCGCGGTAGCGATCGGCCGCTTCATCGCGCGCCTTTGCGGCGAGGCCGTGGCTTTCGAACGGACCCAGGCGCTCGACGATCACGGGCCTTGGCCCCACGATCGGGGCAGACCCCAAGACCTTGGCAATCACCCAGTAAACCATGGGTCAGTTTCCTTGGCATCCCGTCGCAGGGCGGCAAGGTACGTGGGAAGCACCTAACAATCCGTGAAGCCAAACACAGGCGGTGCCGATGATCCAAGCCCGGCGAGGCTCCGTACTGTGACCCAGCCGGCGTTGAGTGCAACCCGCGGCGGAACGTGGTCGACAGGGAGAGTGAGTTCGTGCGGATTGCCATTGTCGGCTCCGGCATTGCCGGGCTTTCCTGCGCTTGGTTGCTTCATCGCCGACACAACATCACGGTTTTCGAGGCTGGTCCGCGCATCGGTGGCCACTCCAACACCGTAATCCTGCCGATCGATGGCACGGCGGTGCCTGTCGACACCGGGTTCATGGTCTATAATGAGCACACCTATCCGCTGTTGACACGCATGCTTGCTCATCTGCAGGTGCCGACGGCGGCCACGTCGATGTCGTTCTCGGCCAGTATTGGTGACGGGCATGTGGAATATGGCGGCGGTTCGACAGGCGCGCTGTTGGCGCAGCGTCGCAACGCGTTACGGCCCCGTTTTCTTAGGATGCTGCTCGATATCCATCGATTCAACCGCGCTGGCTGGCGCCACCTGCGCGAGGAGCCCGCAGACGGAGCGACCGTCGGCGAGTTTCTGGCACGTCATCGTTTCGGCGCCGGTCTTGCCGACTGGTATCTGATGCCGATGGCAGCGGCGATCTGGTCGGCACCGGTCGCGCGCATGCGCGATTATCCGGCACGCAGCTTTCTGCAGTTCTTCGCCAATCACGGCCTGCTGAGCGTGACCGGCCAACATGCATGGCGCACCGTGGTCGGCGGATCCCGGTCCTATGTGGAGCGGCTGGTGTCGGAGTTCCGACCCCGCATCCGTTTGGGCACGGCGGTCACCGGTATCTGTCGGCGGCCTTGGGGGGTCGAGGTCGCGGACGCCCGAGGGGAGCGGCATCTGTATGATCAGGTCGTGTTGGCCTGCCATGCGGACCAGACCCTTGCCGTCCTCGACGATGCGAGCGAGGTGGAGCGCTCGTTGTTGGGCGCCTTTCGCTACCAGCCGAACCGCGCCTTCCTGCACGCCGATCCGACGTTAATGCCACATCGCCGGGCGGTCTGGTCGAGCTGGAACTATCTCAGCCGGTCGGCCGCCGACCGGGACTCGGCAGTGTCGGTCACCTACTGGATGAACCGGCTGCAGAGCCTGCCTACGGCTCGCAACGTCTTCGTCTCCCTCAATCCGACGCGCGCTCCACGCCCTGAGCTGGTGGATGCGGAATTCACCTATGCCCATCCGATCTTCGACGCGGCGGCCGTGGCGGCCCAGGCGCGCCTCGGTGAGATTCAGGGTCATGGCGGCGTGTGGCATGCCGGAGCTTGGTTGGGTCACGGCTTCCATGAGGACGGCGTGCGCTCGGGCTTCGCGGTAGCAAAGGCTTTGGGGATGGCACCGCCTTGGGAGGCGCACACGCCGCAGCATCTTTCCGGCGCCATGGGGCTGCCGGAAGGAGCTGCGGCGCAACCCGCATGAGCACGGCCCCGCTCCATTCGTGCATCTATCAGGGCCGCGTGATGCATCTCCGGCTGCGCCCCGTGCAGCACCGTTTCGTCTACCGGGTATTCTCCGCCTTCCTCGACCTCGACGAACTGCCGGCATTGAACGCGCGGCTATGGCTGTTCTCGGTCGAACGTCGCAACCTGTTGAGCTTTCGCGCTGCGGATCACGGCGACCGCGACGGCACGGCATTGCAACCTTGGGTAACGCGGCAGCTCGCTGCATCGGGAATTGGGCTAGACCGACCGCGCATCATGCTGCTCTGTTTCCCACGTGTCTTGGGCTACGTGTTCAATCCGCTGAGCATCTACTTCTGCTATGACGACGATCGGCTGAGCGCGATCGTTTATGAAGTGAAGAACACATTTGGCGGCCAGCATGCCTACGTCTTCCCCGTGCAGCGGGACGACAATCGCCGCCGATTGACCGTGCACGCCTGTGACAAGATCTTCTCCGTGTCGCCGTTCATCGACATGGAAGCGCGGTACGAGTTCGATGTTGCGGCGCCCAATCAGCACCTGTCGGTGGTGATCAGGGAGACCGAGCGTGGGGCGCCGCTGCTCGTGGCAAGTCAGGTCGGCAGGCGCCGGCCGCTGACCGACGCCACGATTTTTGCGTGTCTTGCTGTCGATTGCTTCATGACGTTCAAGGTTTTCGTTGGCATCCATGTCGAGGCCCTGCGGCTGTGGCTGCGGGGCGTGCCTTTGCTCGCACAGGCGACGAGACCGGCCTCGGCCGATGCCGACAGAACGAGATGAATCAATGACTGGAACCTCAAGCGACAGACCCAACGACATTGTGGCCGCCGCGGCTCCCGGGCGCCGCGGCTCATATGTAGATACGCCTGGCCTGGCCCTGGTCCTCAATCTGGCGGGTCGGCTCTATTGCGGCAGCCTCGAGATCCGTCTTCCCGACGGCACGACGCGCCTGTTTCGTGGCCAAGAGACTGGTCCCGAAGCGTCGCTGTTGCTGCGCAATGGCCGAGTGGCGCGTCGCTACCTCACCGGTGGCGCGGTGGGCTTTGCTGAAGGATATATCAACGGCGATTGGGATACAGCGGACCTCGCCACCCTGCTGCGGCTGCTGACACTGAACGAGCACGCCTGGGGAGACAACTACTTCGGCGGCATGTGGCAGCGCTGGCTGCGCCGGGCGCAGCACTTGCTCCGCAGCAACACCCGGACCGGCAGCCGCCGCAACATTCATGCGCACTATGATCTGGGCAATGCGTTCTTTGCGGCATGGCTCGACCCTTCGATGACCTACTCGGCGGCCATGTTCGCGGATGGGGTTACCGACCTGGAGCAGGCGCAGCTGGCCAAGTACCACGCGCTGGCCGAGCGCATCGCCATCCGCCCTGGGCACCACGTGCTTGAGATCGGGAGCGGTTGGGGCGGCTTTGCCATCACGGCTGCCAAGCAGTTCGGCGCCAAGGTGACGTCGATCACCGTATCGAAGGCGCAGGCCGAACACGCCCGGGAACGGGTGTTCAAAGCCGGCCTCACCGAGCAGGTGGAGATCCGCCTCCAGGACTACCGTGATGTCCAGGGCCGCTTCGACCGGATTGCCTCGATCGAGATGCTCGAAGCCGTGGGCGAGCGGTTCTGGCCGGCGTATTTCAATGGTCTGCGCCATCGACTTCGTCCGGGCGGCCAGGCTGGGCTGCAGCTGATCACGATTGCAGACCAGTACTTCGACGATTATCGGCGCAATGCCGACTTCATCCAGACCTACATCTTCCCCGGCGGCATGCTGCCATCCCCAATCGTACTCGAGCAGCAGATCCGCGCCGCCGGACTTGTGACACAGGCGAGCCACTCGTTCGGCGGCTGCTATGCGCGCACGCTCCAGATCTGGAACGAACGGTTTCAGAACGCTTGGCCACGCATGCGCATGCTAGGCTTCGACGAACGGTTCCGCCGCATCTGGACGTATTATCTGGCCTATTGCGAGGCTGGCTTCCGCACTGGCTCGATCGACGTCGTGCAGACGACCCTGCGCCCCGCCTGAGCGGTTCCACGAAGAGTACCGCTGGGTAGCAGAATGGTCGGGGCGGAGGGATTCGAACTCTCGACATCCAGCTCCCAAAGCTGGCGCTCTACCAAGCTGAGCTACGCCCCGACAGGCGGGCCTTGTACGGCAGATCATGGTCCGCGTGCAATGGCCGGGTCTTGACGATCTTGAGCGGTACCTGCCCTATCGTCGCATGAAGCTGCCGCTTGCCTTTCTTACCGGTCCCTGGAAGCTCGCCATGGGGCTGAACGCGCTTGATCCGGCCGATTGGCTGTGGGTCGACGAGCATTTTGCCGTTGAGACCGCCGAGCGGGCGGCACTGCTGACGGCGCACCCCGAGCTGGTGCACGCGATGTTGCCGCAGGCCGAGCCCGCCGTGGCCGAGCTGGTGGCGATGGTGCGGCAGCATTTGGGCCTGGTGCCCGACCAGCCTTCCGACCTGACGGCCTTGGCCACACTGGCGCAGGAGGATTTCTGCGTGATGCAGGCGCAGGCCGACGGCCGCTACGCGCTTACCGCCGCGCTCTTGTGCTTTCCGGCTCACTGGCGGCTGGCGGAAAAACTCGGACGCACGCTGGGCGAGATCCACGGACCCGTGCCGGGATTCAATGCCCGGCTGGGCGCTCCGGTGGACCGGTTCTTTACCAACCTCACGCCTGAGCGGCCGGTATGGCGGGCCAATTGGTCGGTGGTCGAGTGCCCGGCATTGTTCCACCCGCAGGCACGCGAACCACTAGCCGACCTCACCGCGGAGGATGCGGGGCAGCGGTTGTGGCTGCGGATCGAGCGACAAACCCTGCGCCGCCTGCCACGGACCCGGGCCGTGGTGTTCACGATACGCACGCTGGTCCGTCGCCTCGACGGGATCGTCGCCGAGCCGGGCATCGCCGCCACCCTGGCGCAGCGGTTGCGGGAGCTGGAGCCCGGCATGGCCGCCTACAAGGGAATGCCTGCGCTTGGCCAACCCCTGCTCAGCTACCTCGACCGCGTCGCGCAACAGGACGCCACCGCCTGTCGGCAGTGAGGCCCTGCCGAGACACCGGTAGAGCAGGCGCGAGGTACTCTCGCCGGGCATCACGATGTCGGCCGGGGCGATCGCAAAACCGTGCCTGGCATAGTAATCGGGATCGCCCACCAGAAATACCAGCCGCCATCCCATGCCCTCGGCCAATGCGAGCGTCGCCTGCGTCAGGGCGCGCCCAATACCCTGTCCCTGACGTTCGGGATCGATCGCCAATGGCCCCAGGAGCAGCGCCTGCAGCGCATCCAGCCGCAGCGGCCAGAAACGGATCGCCCCCACCAAGGTGCCACCGGCATGGGCGACGTAGCAGAGCTCGGCCAGTGGCGGCAGGCCGTCGCGATAACGATAGGAAGTCTTGCGCCGGCGGTCTGGGCCGAAGGTGCGATCGAGCAGGGCTTCGACCTCAGGGCCGTCCGCGGGCCCTTCAGGTGCGATCAGGAGCATGGCGAGGTCCACGGAGAGCAGCGGATGATCCGATCACCCGGGCCGGGAAACCTCTAGGACGGGGAGGTCAGCGAGCAGCCGGACGGGTGACGAGCGGGCAGAATAGCCGGCTTCGTCGTCGCTGATTGGCCGCGTTGGCCGAGAGCTGCTCGTCTAACATGCCGACGTCGATATCACACGAGCGGCCGCTGTCAATCGTCGATGGCCCCTTCGCCCGGCATCGGGCTCGGCTGCTCGCCGGCGGGATTGCCCACGGTATGCAGCGGTCCTGGAACGTCACGTATTGACTGCGCATGCCGCAGAATCCAGTGAACTGTCGGAAACGCCAAGTCTGCCCACGGAATCTCGTGCCAACCCAAGAGTCGCACCTCCAGGCTCTCAGGCCCGGCCTCGACCGCGTCATCCAGTAGGCGGGCACGGAAGAGCAATTGTACCTGGTCGATCCGCGCGACGCTGTAGACCGCCAATAGGCCTTCCAGCTTGATCCGTGCCCGTGCTTCCTCCCAAGCCTCGCGTATCGCCCCCGCCTCGGCGGTCTCGCCCAGCTCCATGTAACCGGCCGGAATGGTCCAGAAGCCTGCGCGCGGCGCAATGGCGCGGCGACAGAGCAGGAGCCGGTCGCCAAGCGTGCAGACG
>JAPJRA010000640.1 GCA_030824835.1 Geminicoccaceae bacterium
GGCCGGCGCGTCAGGCACAGCAAAGCGCCTGAAGCCCGGCACGCCACCAAGCTGCGCCTCGGCGGTCGACAGGGGCTTGCCGAGCGTGGCCGTGTAGATCCCCGCGACGCCGACACGGGTGTCGCTACCGTCGGGCAGGGTGAACTCCCACACCGGCCGCGACTGACCGCGGGTCGCGATCAAGCCGCTCTTGGCGTCCACGCGCGGGAACGCCGGAAACTCGTTGAACGGTGCCGCGGTATTGTTCGGCGCGGGCACCGGATCGCCGACAGCGATCACCTCGCGCAGCGGCGTCGGCGAGCTGCACATCCTGCGGGTGTAGACGCCCCGGGCGGGTTGCTGCTCACCCTTGCTCCGACCGCGAATCACCACGCGGCAGGCATTGTCGATCGACGGCTGGTTGAAGCTGTTGAACAGCTTGCTCGTCTGGGGAACCGTATCGCCATTGTTGGCCACGGTCTGGAAGACGTAAGATGATGCATCAACCACGCTAGTCCGCGCCGTCGTGGCGTAAAGTACCCATGCCGCTAGTGCGGCTAGATGTCTTGATCGCATATTTGATAACTCCCGAGCTTTTTAATCGGGACCATAAACATCTTTAGGGCGAACTGTGTGGCCCCAAGGAGTTTTGATCACAGAGTAACGCTATCCCACGTTGATAGGATTGCTTTGATCTGGATCACGGCGGGGCGAGTTATTTCAGTTAAGCGTCAGAGGCATGTGGATTGCCGCAGGAGCCTCGGCTGCTCGGACGGACATCGACCTGGACGAGGAGTGGAAGAGATGCGCGCAGGTCGCTTGATGCTGGCGTTGCTCGGCGGGGTGGGTCCGGGTCCGGCTCGGGCGGCCATAACCGTCAGGGCGGTGGTCGAAGCTAGCTCGGGCCACCCGCCATCATGCTCATCCGGGAGGAATCCCAGGCGGTCGACGGCGTGAGCTTGACGTGGCGCGGTGGTGGCATCCCATTGTCGCGCACCGGATCGGGAGGAGCGATGCGCTGGCTGCGGCGGATCACGGAGCGGCTAGCCGGCGCGGGAGGCGCCGACATCAGCCGCGACGAGCGGCTGCGCCGCACGGCCTTCGTCCTCTTGGTGCTGCTCACCTGCATGGCCGGGCTGGCATCCGCGTTGCTTTACTGGTCGCTGGCGCTGCCCCGGGTCGCGCTGGTGCCGTTCGGCTATGTCGGCTTTGCGCTCCTGAGCGTCGCGGGCTTCCTCGCCAGCGGCCGCTTTGCGGCATTCGCCCGCGTTCAGCTCGGCCTGCTGCTGCTGCTGCCGTTCGTCGTCCAATGGCAGATGGGCGGTTTCGTGTCGGCGGGAGCGGTGATGCTGTGGAGCATCACCTCGCCGATCGGGGCCTTCATCTTTCTCGGGCCACGATCCGGGTGGCTGTGGTTCGGCACCTATCTTGGCTTGGCCGCGGTGTCGCTCGGCCTTGACGTCATCCATCGACCGCCCCTGCCGGCGCCCGGCAGCCCGGTCGAAAGCGGAACCATGGCCATGGGCCTGGCGCTGCTCAACGTGCTGGTGGCCTCGGTGGTGATCTTTGCCGTCTTCGCCTACACCTTTGCCGCCCTTCGGCGCGAGCAGGCCAATGCCGAACGGCTGCTGCTGAACATCCTGCCGGCGCCGATAGCGGAGCGGATGCGGGCCGGCGAAACGGGGATCGCCGACGGCTACGAGGACGTGACCATCCTGTTCGCGGACGTGGTGGGTTTCACCCGTCTGGCCGCGTCACTGCCGGCCGGCGACGTGGTCCGGATGCTCGATCGCATCTTCACCGCCTTCGACGAGGTGGTGGAGCGCTATGGCGTGGAGAAGATCAAGACCATCGGCGATGCCTACATGGTCGCCAGCGGCCTGCCGACGAAGCGTCCGGACCACGCCACCGCGGCGGCGGAGGTCGCACTCGCGATGCGTGCCGTGGTGCGGCGAGCTGCCGAGGAGGAAGGTACGCCCCTGGAGCTGCGCATCGGCATGCAAAGCGGGCCGGCCGTGGCCGGAGTCATCGGCACGAGGCGGTTCGCCTACGACGTGTGGGGCGATACGGTCAATGTCGCGAGCCGGCTCGAAGCGCTGGCACCGCCCGGCGGCATTCGGGTAGGTGAGCGCACCGCCCGTGCTCTCGCGCCCGACTACGTCCTGCGCGACCGCGAGACTTTGGCTGTCCGCGGCCGGGGGGAGATGAGCACATATCTACTGCATGGCCGAAGGGCATGAATTGGGTAATGCCGAATCGTGGGGAGCGACGACCGGGCAAGCTGTTGCCGTGGGTGATCCTTGTCGGCATCGCCGCTGCGTTCCTGGTGTTGCGACCCGGGCCGGGCGCCGCCATCGACCTGCACCGGTTCTGGGATCAGCGCTGTGCCGACTGCCACGGCCACGCCGGTGCGTTCGCCCGCAACTTTCTCGCCGTCCAGGACGGGGTCCTGCAAGGCAGCCATCACCGGGACGACCTTCGTGGCTTTCTGGGCAACCATGGCGCCCCGGCGGGCGATGTCGACGCGATCTACGCCATGCTGCTGGCCCAGGCACAGCGGCAGGACGAATTCAAGACCCGCTGCGGCAAATGTCATCGCACGGCCGCGGATGTCGCCCGAGGCCTGCGTCCAGATCAAAGCGGGGTGCTGGTTCTTGAGCGTACCGGACGGCCCGTCGCCGCGTTCCTCGCGCATCATGGCGGCCTGACCCGCAACCAGGTGCCGTTCTTCGTCGAGCTCTTGACCCGCGTCGAAGGCGAGGTCCATCGACCCTAGCACCGGCCAGCCTCATATGCCTCATTGGTTGACTGGAAGCCAGGATACCACCAATCTTGGTTGCGCTCCTACCTTACAGCCTCGGGGAAGACACATCAGCTCGAACCTGACCCATACGGAGGCCAAAGCTGCCGAGCCCGGTCGCTGGCAACGTCTGCTCGGCGAGCCGACCCTCCATTTCATCGTTCTGGGTGGGCTGCTGTTCCTGGCCTACGCATGGCTGACGCCGATGCCCCCGAGGCCGGAGGCGCCGGAGATCGTCGTCCGTGCCGGGAAGGTCGAGAGCCTGGTGGCAGGCTGGACCGAGGAATGGCAGCGCCAGCCGACGGAGGCGGAACGCAATGAGCTG
>JAPJRA010000641.1 GCA_030824835.1 Geminicoccaceae bacterium
TTTCACCGTCAGCACGCGTGCGATCGTCACGGCGCTTTATGCCCATCTGCCGGCCAACGGCAGCGAGCTCGTCCTGTTCGATCTCAACCAGTCGGCCAAGTTCGGGCCGTTGCTCCGAGTTGCGGGCGACGTCGCTATCGGCCGGCTGCTCCCGCCGCCGCCGCGGGCGTTCCGGACGACCATCATCAGCAATGTGGATGACACCAGCGGCGAGATGGTCGAGCGGGTCGTCGATGCTGGCGGCACGAGCGAGCAGGTTCGTGACCTCGGCTTGGCCTACCCGATCGACGTGTTCTCGCTCTCGCACGTGGCGATCCCGTTCCCGCCCAGCGACTCCCTCTACGGCTCCGACCCGGACCCGACCGAGGATTTCGGCATTCATCTGGGCACGCTGGCGCCGCGCGGCGAGCGGGGCGCCCTGATCCTCAGCCTGGACTCGCTGCTGCGGATGTCGTCGAACCCGTTCTACCCCTATCTCGCCCAGCGCGTCGGCGAGGGCATCGGCCCGGCCGCATCGAGTTCCGCCCCGGCTGGTTGAGCAGCCGGGGCGCCTCGTCAGGTCGCTTGCGCGGCCTTGGCGCTTTGCGCCTGCCGGGCCTCCTGCGGGCCGAACCAGGCGACGTAGAGCGCCGGCAGGAAGATCAGCGTCAGCAGCGTGCCGACCAGGAGGCCGCCCATGATCGCGAAGGCCATGGGTCCCCAGAACACGGTGGGTGCGATCGGGATCATGCCAAGCACGGTCGAGGCCGCCGTCAGCATGATTGGCCGGAATCGGGTGCTGCAGGCCTCGATCGTGGCATCCCACACGCTGCGCCCGGCCGCCCTCTCGGCCTCGATCTGCCCGATCAGGATCACCGCGTTCTTGGTGATCATGCCGATCAGCGCGAGGCAGCCCAGGATGGCCACGAACCCGAGCGGTCTCCCCGATGGCAGCAGCGCCAGGACGACGCCGATCAAGCCCAGCGGCGCCACACTGAGGACGATGATCAGCCGCTGGAAGCTCTTCAACTCGAACATCAAGGTGGTGAGCATCAGCAGCAGCATGACCGGCACCACCGCCACCACCGAGGCCTGCGAGGCGGCACTCTCCTCGACCGTGCCGCCGACCTCGATGGAATAGCCCTTCGGCAGCCCCTGCCGCACCTTCTCGATCGACGGCTCGAGTTCGTCGACGACGCCCGCCGGCAGATGGCCAGGAGCGACATCGGCCTGCACGGTCAGCGTCGGCACCCGGTCACGACGCCAAATCAGCGGGAAGTCCTGGTCGAACTCGAACGTGGCGACCTGACTGAGCGGAACGGTGCGGCCGTTGGGCAGCGGTATTTGCAGCGTCGGTAGGGTCGAGATCGACACGCGCTGTTCGTCGGTGGCGCGAGCGACGACATTGACCAGATAGATATCGTCCCGGACCTGCGTTACCGGCGTGCCGGTGATCACCGTGTTGAGCACTCCGGCCACCGCCTCCGAGCTGAGGCCCAAGAGGCGCGCCTGGTCCTGGTCGACGCGGATCCGTACCTCGCGCGTGGGCTCGACCCAGTCGAAATTCGTCCGCAGCGTGTCAGGGCTGGCAGCCACGGCAGCGGCGAGATCGAGAGCGATCGAGCGCACGACCGACGGGTCCGGCCCGCTGACGCGATACTGCACGGGCCAGCCGACCGGCGGTCCGAGCTCGAGCGGCGAGACGCGCCCGATCACGCTGGGGAATTCCTCGGCCAGCGCCTTCTCGAGCTTGTCCTGCAACCGCTGCCTCGCGGCCACGTCCTTGGCGATGATCACCGCCTGAGCGAAGAACGGGTTGGCCAGCTGGACGTTGAGCGGCAGGTAGAAGCGGATGGCACCCCGGCCGACCCAGGTGCTCCAGCGCTCGACATCGGGATCGTTCTCGAGGAGTGCGTCGAACCGGCTCGACAGATCGTCGGTCGCGAAGATCGACGCGTTCTGCGGCAGTGTCATGTCGACGACCAGCTCCGGTCGATCGGAAGCCGGAAAGAACTGCCGCGGAATCAACGGCATCAGCAGCACCGCGCCTACGAACAGGCCTACCGTGATCGCGATGGTAACCCAGCGAACACGCAAGGCCAGGGTGAGGAAAGATCTATACCAGCGGACGACCCGCGGCGCCGCGGGCGGCGGGCCCGGCGGCGGTACCTTCAGCAGGAACACGCTGAGCAGCGGCGCGAAGACGACCGCCACTAGCCAGGACACCAGGAGGGCGATGGTGACGACCGCGAACAGCGTGAAACAATACTCGCCGGCCGAGCTCGCGGCGAAGCCGATCGGCACGAAGCCGGCGATGGTGACAATCGTGCCTGCGAGCATGGCCACCGCATAGGCCTTGAATGCATACATGGCGGCGACCGGCTTGTCGTCGCCCGCGGCAAGTCTGGTGAGCGTCGCGTCGGTGGTCGTCATCGCGTCGTCGACCATGAGCGCCAGCGCGATGATCAGCGCACCCAGCGAGATGCGCTGCATATCGATGCCGAGGACGAGCATGATGGCGAACACGACCGCAAGCGTCAGCGGGATCGCTAGGGCCACCACGAGACCAGGACGAACGCCGAGGCTGATGAAGCTCATCGCCAGGATGATGGCCACCGCCTGCCAGAGCGATTCCATGAACTCGCCAATGGCGTGGTCGACCGTGACCGGCTGATCGGCCACCAGGTGCGGCTCGATGCCCAACGGCAGATCGGCGGTGATGCGCTGCAGGGCCTGGCTGATGTTCCGGCCCAGGGCCAGCACGTCGCCACCGTCGCGCATGGCGATGGCGAGACCGATGGCAGGCTTGCCGTCGACGCGGAACATGGGCTGCGGTGGGTCGGCGAAGCCGCGACGCACGGTCGCGATGTCGCTCATGCGGAGCAGGCGCCCGCCGGCCACGAAGTTGATGTCCAGAATGTCCTGCTCGGACTGGAAGGCACCGGTGACCCTGAGCGAGATGCGCTCGTCGCCGGTCTCGATGATGCCGGCCGGCCGCACGACGTTCTGCGCCTGCAGCGCCGCGAGCAGGGCGCTGCGGTCGAGCCCGAGGCTGGCGAGCTGCTGCATCGAGAACTCGACGAAGATCACCTCGTCCTGGGCCCCCAGGATGTCGATCTTGGAG
>JAPJRA010000642.1 GCA_030824835.1 Geminicoccaceae bacterium
ACGACGATGCGGTCGGCCAGCGTCATCGCCTCGACCTGGTCGTGGGTGACGTAGATCATGGTGGCGTCGAGCTCGTGGTGCAGCTTCGCGATCTCGATGCGCATCTGGACGCGCAGGCCCGCGTCGAGGTTGGAGAGCGGCTCGTCGAACAGGAAGACGCGCGGGTCGCGGACGATGGCCCGGCCGATGGCGACGCGCTGGCGCTGGCCGCCGGAGAGCTGCTTGGGCTTGCGGTCGAGCAGGTGGGTGATCTGCAGGATGCGCGCCGCGTTCTGGACCTTGGCCTCGGCGGCCTTGGGGTCGACCTTCGCGAGCTTGAGGCCAAAGCCCATATTGTCCTTGACGGTCATGTGCGGGTAGAGCGCGTAGGACTGGAAGACCATCGAGATGCCGCGCTCCGACGGCGGCAGGTCGTTGACGATCTCGTCGCCGATCATCAGATCGCCGCTGGTGATGTCCTCGAGGCCGGCGATCAGGCGGAGCAGCGTGGACTTGCCGCAGCCGGAGGGGCCGACGAAGACCACGAACTCGTTGGGCTCGATCTCGAGGTCCACGCCCTTGATGACGTGGACCGGCCCGAACGACTTGGTGACCTTGCGCATGGTGATCGCGGCCATCGAGACTGTCCCCTATGCGAGATGGGCGAAGGCGAAACCGAAGGGCGGCAGGTCGACCCGGCGGCGGTCGATGGCGACGCCGTCGCTGGCGAAGCCGGCATCGAGCAGCGGCCCCGACGCGCGGTAGCGCACGGGCTCGCCGCCGAGATTGAACAGGCAGAGGATGCGGTCGGCCGAATCGGCGCGCTCGAACGCCAGCAGGTCGCCGCCCGTGCGCAGGAACCTGAGCGAGCCGGTCCTCAGCGGCGGGCGCTCGCGCCGCCAGTTGAGGAAGGCGCGGGTGGTGTTGAGCACCGAGCCCGAGTCGGGGTCCTGGACGTCGGCGGCGCGGCGGCGGTGGCTTTCCGGGATCGGCAGCCACGGCGCGCCGGTGGTGAAGCCGGCCTCGGGTGCCAGGTTCTCCCACGGCATCGGCGTGCGGCAGCCGTCGCGGCCCTTGAAGCTGGGCCAGAAGGTGATGCCCCACGGGTCCCGCAGCTGCTCGAAGGCGAGCTCGGCCTCCTCCAGCCCCAACTCCTCGCCCTGGTAGAGGCAGACCGTCCCGCGCAGGGCGCCCAGCAGCACCGGGGCCAGGCGGCGCAGGCCTTCCGGCGGGTCGTCGCCGTCCCAGCGGCTGACGGCGCGGCGGACATCGTGGTTGCCCAGGGACCAGCAGGCCCAGCCGTCACCGATATGCTTCTCCAGCCGGGTGACGACGTCGCGGATGCCCTTGGGCGTGCCCGGGCAGCTCAGCAGGTCGAAGGTGTAGACCATGTCGAGGCCGCCGCCATAGGTGTACTCGGCCGCCCGCAGCAGCGCGTCGTCGCCGCTGATCTCGCCCAGCAGCACCTTGCCGTCATAGCGCTCGGTCAGCGCGTGCAGGGGCTTGAGGAACAGCTCGACCAGCTCCGGCCGGGCCTTGTTCCACTCCTGGTGCTGCATCGTGAACGGCGAGCCGGGAGCGCTGCCGCCGACCTCGCGCTGCCGGCGCGGCGGGTTGTTGCGCAGATGCGGGTCGTGGACGCCGAAATCGATCGCATCGACGCGGAACCCGTCGATGCCGCGGTCGAGCCAGAAGCGGGCCTGGGCCAGCAGCGCCTCGATCACCTGCGGGCAGTGGAAATTGAGGTCGGGCTGCTCCTTCAGGAAATTGTGCAGGAAGTACTGGCCGCGCCGCGGCTCCCACTCCCAGGCGCTGCCGCCGAACACCGAGAGCCAGTTGCTGGGCGGGCAGCCGTCCGGCCTGGGGTCGGCCCAGACATACCAGTCGGCCTTCGGGCCGTAGCGGCTCTGCCGGCTCTCCTGGAACCAGGGATGCTGGTCGCTGGTGTGGGACGGCACGAAGTCCATCAGCACCTTCAGGCCCAGGCGATGGGCCTCGGCCAGCATGACGTCGAAATCGTCGAGCGTGCCGAACAGCGGGTCGACGGCGCAGTAGTCGGCGATGTCGTAGCCGTAGTCCCTCATCGGGCTCCGGCAGAACGGCGAGACCCAGATCGCGTCCACGCCCAGCTGCTCGACATAGACCAGCCGGCCGGTGATGCCCTTGAGGTCACCGACGCCGTCGCCGTCGCTGTCCTGGAAGCTGCGCGGGTAGATCTGGTAGATCACCGCGCCCCGCCACCACTCGTCGCGACGGCGGGCGGCGTGGGGCGTGGTGTGGACCAGCGGTGGACGCTTCCTCATGCCGCAATGGTTCCCTCAGCCTTTGACGGCGCCGGCGGTGAGCCCGGAGACGATGCGGCGCTGGAAGATCAGCACCAGGATCAGGAGGGGCACGGTGACGATGACCGAGGCCGCCATGATGTTGCCCCAGGGCAGCTCGTGCGAGCTGGCACCGGAGATCAAGGCGATCGCCACCGGCACGGTGCGCATCTCGGTCGACAGGGTGAAGGTCAGCGCGAACAGGAACTCGTTCCAGGCGGCGATGAAGGCGAGCAGGCCGGTGGTGGCCAGGGCCGGGCCCATCAGCGGCAGGAACACCTTGGTGACGATGGTCCAGGGCTTGGCCCCGTCGACGATCGCCGCCTCCTCGATCTCCTTGGGCAGCTCGCGCATGAAGGTGGTCAGCACCCAGACCGTGAATGGCAGGGTGAAGATCATGTAGGAGAGCGTCAGCGCCAGCAGGTTGTTGTAGATGCCCAGATAGGTGACCAGCTCGAACATGCCCGACAGCACGGCGATCTGCGGGAACATCGAGACGCCGAGGATGGTGAGCAGCAGGAGCATCCGGCCGCGGAACTGGATCCGGCCCAGGGCGTAGGAGGCGAGCACTGCCAGGCCCAGGGACAGGAACACGGTCGAGATCGCGACGAACAGCGAGTTCAGGATGTTGCGCGCGAAGGGCTGCTCGCGGAACACCGCCATATAGTTGTCCCAAGCCGGATGACGCGGGAACAAGTCGGTCGAGAACAGGTCGGCGCCGGAGCGCAGCGAGGAGACGACGGCCCAGTAGAACGGGAACACGGTGTAGAGGATGATGATCACGAGCAGGATGTAGAAGC
>JAPJRA010000643.1 GCA_030824835.1 Geminicoccaceae bacterium
CAGCTCGGCCACCGCCACCGTGGCCGAGCTGATGGCCGAGGCGCTCTCCGCCATCGCCTACGCCCAGATCGAGCGCCCCGGGGCCAAGATGATCCTGGGCAGCTTCCTCGCCGCCGTGTCGATGAAGTCCGGCGCCCCCATGGCCGGCACCGGCGAGCTCGGGCTCATGAACCTGATGATCGGCCAGCTCGCCCGGCGCTACCGGCTGCCCTGGCGCTCGTCCGGGATGCTCACCGGCTCCAAGGTCACCGACGCCCAGGCCGGCTACGAGAGCGCCTTCAACATGCTGCCGATCATGCTGGCCGGGGCCAACTACGTCATGCATTGTGCCGGTTGGACCGAGGCCGGGCTCACCGCCTCGTTCGCCAAGTTCATGCTCGACGCCGAGCAGATGGAGATGCTCTGGCGGTTCGGCCACGGCCCCCGCTTCGAGGATTTCGACGAGGCCATCGCCACGGTGGGCGAGGTCGGCCCCGGCGGCCACTTCCTCGGCACGGCCCACACCCAGGCCCACTTCCAGGACGCCTTCTTCATGGCCGAGCTGTTCGACAACACCAGCTTCGAGCAGTGGCTGGCCGACGGCGAGAAGGACGCCGCGACCCGCGGCCAGGAGGCGGCGAGAAAGGCCCTGGACAGCTACACCCCCCCGCCCATCGACCCGGGCATGGATGCGGCGCTGAGCGAGTTCATCGCCAGGCGCGAGCGGGAGCTGCCCGACGCGCAGGACTGAGCGGTGCCGCCCGCGGGCCCGGCCGCGCCACGTGCCGGCGACGCGCCGGCAGGGGATCCCGGCAGGCGATCGAGCGCCCGACCCCGCCGCTCTCTGCCGCTGGCCGCCGTCCTCCTCCTGCTGACGGGCGCGGTGGCGCGGGGCGAAGGTCCGGTCGGCAGCTGGGCCGTCGACACGGCAGCCTTGCGCGGGGAGTTCGAGCGCATCCTGCGCGCCGACATCGCCCGGATGCCGCCGGCCCAGCGGCCGCCGACCGAGGCGGTGCTACCCGGGCGGCTCGACGATCTGGTGCATCGGAGTGCTTGGGTGGCGGAGTTCCGCCCCGACGGGACGGTGCTGATCGAGGACTATGTCGGCCGCCGGACCGGGAGCTGGGCCATGGACGGCGCCCACATCCGCCTGCAGGGCGCGGACGGCGTGCCCTATCTCGGCACGCTCGAGGGCGACACGATGGAGCTGGTGACCGAGGACGAGCCGGCGCCGACGCTCGTCCTGCGCCGACGCTGACCCGCCTAGCGTGATGCCGAAGCGGCGGCCGTGTACCCCACGCTGTCGTAATAGGCGTGCACGGGCTGCGTGTAGGCGAACCGCCCCAGCCAGCTGGTGACCGTGCTGTCGCCGGCCCACAGGTTCATGAACACCAGCATGGGGTGGGTCGGCAGCGGGCCGCGCGCGCCCGTCTCCTGGTGCACCGCCACGCCGTCGACGTACCAGGTGATGGAGTCGGGCTGCCAGCTGAAGGCATAGTCGTGGTACGCCAGGGACGCGTCGAAGCCGAGATAGATCATGGTCTCGTGGCGGCCGACGCCGGCGGTGAAGTAGTTCACCTGGATCCGGGTGGTGTCCTTGCCCAGGAACTCGATGTCGATCTCGTCCCACGGGTCGCCGTAGGCGGGCCCGGTATAGACGAACAGCGACGAGACCAGGCCGCTGCCCTTGGGCGGCTTGATGCGGGCCTGCACGGTCCCGAACGACGCCTTCTCGCGGGTCCGGTACGATCCCGACGAGTATTTCTTGCCGGAGCTTTTGACATTGTCGAGACGCAGGGTCATGCCGCCGGCGGAGGCCAGCTCGTCGGGGGCGAAGAGGACGTGGTCCGCGAGCCAGCCGACATTGAACGGCGAGCCCGTGGTCCAGCCGTCGGCCTTCACCCAACGGGCCGTGTCGTAGGTGTTCAGATCGTCGGTGAACGACGCCAGCTGCGCCGCCGCGGGCAGCGGGGCCAGCGCGACCAGCGTGGACAGCGCGGCCCGCACGGCACGGTCACGTCCGCTCGTCGGCCGGGCCGCGCCGACGAGGTCGGTCGATGCTGGTGTCTGGCGGTCGCGGCGCAGCGGAGCGGCCTCCCGGCGGCAAGGGCGGGGCCAACCCCATCCGAGGATGGATGCCATGCTCCATAACCCGTGGTTTGGCAAGGGACGTGATCGCGCAACGGCCTGTCGGCCGACGCGGAGCCGACGGCAGCGCCGCACCTCGGCAAGCGACGCGACACGGCGCTGGCGGTCCCTGCCCTTCGCCGCCGACCACAACAGGCCGCCCTCGTCGACCGACGCTGCATTGTTGACAGCAAGTCCGGCCGTGATATTCTTAAAGGTTGGATTGCATCGATATCCGACGTGACGGCCGGACGCACCGAGCATCGTCACCAGCCTTCGCGTGTGAGGATATCGGACCCATGCATCTGAGGAACGGCCTGCCCTACAATCTGGGGGCGACGTCGCGCCGGCTGTACGACGCGATCGCCGCGTCCCTGCCCTATCTGCTCCTGTTCGCCCGCGCCGAGCCGGCGAAGGAGCCGGGCGGCCTGTCGCTCCATATCGACGTTCAGGCGCCGACCCGGGATCCTGGACGGCCGTTCGTGATCTGGGTGGACGACCGTGGCGCACCGAGCATCGGCTTCGGGCCTGATCACTACCACGAGTACGACGACGACGAGGGCATCGCGGAGTTGATCGACTGGGCGGACGCGATCCTGAACGACGAGGTGGTCGTCATCGAGCCTGCCGATCCGTCGCATCCCTGGCGCGCGCACTGGATCGATCTCCGCGAGCCGGACGAGCTCGAGGACACGATGACGATGCCCGGCTCGCCCGACCGCGTCCGGCTCAAGAGCTGGTCGGGTAATGCCGACCGTGAGGTCAGCATCGAGAGCCTGGAGCCCTGAAAGGGTGCGTCGAGGCCGGCGGCGGGATGCGACGGGCGTGACCCGACGTGCGACGCCGCTGGCCACGGCGCTCCTCGCTACGGCCCCGTCGCCGCGGGCGCCATTGACACGCGGCGACCGCACCCGATATCAATGCCGGACCGATCGAGATCCCGGCAAGTGCGGGCGGCAAGTGTGACGCCTGGAAGGAAGGACGGCCGTGAGCG
>JAPJRA010000644.1 GCA_030824835.1 Geminicoccaceae bacterium
ATTTCGAGGCGCTCAATATCCCGCCCGAGCATCCGGCCCGGCAGATGTTCGACACGTTCTACCTGGAGGCGGAGCGCGACGGGCGGCCGCTGCTGCTGCGCACGCACACGAGCCCGGTGCAGATCCGGACCATGCTCGCCGGCAAGCCGCCGTTCCGCATCATCGCCCCCGGCCGCACCTATCGCCGCGACAGCGACGCCACCCACACGCCCATGTTCCATCAGGTCGAGGGCCTGCTGATCGACCGGCACACCCACATGGGCCACCTCAAGGGCTGTCTGATCGATTTCGTGCGCGCGTTCTTCGAGCGCGACGACGTGCCGGTCCGCTTCCGCCCCAGCTACTTCCCGTTCACCGAGCCTTCGGCCGAGGTCGATATCGGCTGCCGCCGGACCAAGGACGAGCTGGTCATCGGCGAGGGCAGCGACTGGCTGGAGATTCTGGGCTGCGGCATGGTTCATCCTAAGGTGCTGCAGGCGGTGGGCCTCGACCCCGAGGAGTGGCAGGGCTTCGCCTTCGGCATGGGGATCGACCGGGTGGCGATGCTGAAATACGGCATCCCCGACCTGCGCACCTTCTTCGAGTCGGACCTGCGCTGGCTGCGCCATTACGGCTTCGTGCCGCTGGATGTCCCCACCACCTACGCGGGGCTGTCACGATGAAGTTCACCCTGCCGTGGCTCCGCGAGCATCTGGAGACCGACGCGTCGCTGGAGCAGATCTGCGACCGGCTCACCATGCTGGGCCTGGAGGTCGAGGATGTCACCGACCCGGGTGCCGAGCTGGGCGCCTTCAGCGTGGCCTACGTGCGCGAGGCGAAGCCGCACCCGAATGCCGACCGGCTGCGGCTGTGCACGGTCGAGACCAAGGACGGCGTGTTCGAGGTCGTCTGCGGCGCGCCCAACGCCCGCACCGGGATCAAGGCCATCTTCGCGCCCGAGGGCTCGGTCATCCCGGTGTCTGGCGAGGTCCTGAAGAAGGCCACGATCCGCGGGGTCGCCAGCGTCGGCATGCTGTGCTCGGCGCGCGAGCTGAAGCTCGGCGACGACCACAGCGGCATCATCGAGCTGCTGGGCGAGGCCGAGATCGGCACGCCGGCGGCGGCCGTGCTGGGCCTGGAAGGCCCGGTGATCGAGATCAAGCTGACCCCGGACCGCAGCGACTGCTTCGGCGTCGCCGGGATTGCCCGTGATCTCGCCGCCGCCGGCCTCGGTCGGCTGCGCCGCCGCGACTTCACGCCTGTGCCGAGCCGAGGCCCCGCCGGCATCGGCATCACGCTGGACTTTCCGGAAGATGCCGCCAGGGCCTGCCCGATCTTCGTTGGCCGGATGTTCCGCGGCGTGCGCAACGGTCCCAGCCCCGCCTGGCTGCAGAACAGGCTGAAGGCGATCGGTCTGCGGCCGATCTCGGCCCTGGTCGACATCACCAACTACCTGACCTTCGATCTGTGCCGGCCCCTGCACGTGTTCGACGCGGCCAAGCTCCGCGGCGACCTCCAGCTGCGCTTCGCGCGGCCGGGCGAGCAGCTCCTGGCGCTGGACGGCAAGACCTACGCGCTCGACGACGCCATCACGGTCATCGCCGATGCGGACGGGCCGGTCAGCCTCGGTGGGATCATGGGCGGGCAGGGCACCGGCGTCGATGCCGATACCACCGACGTGCTGCTCGAGGTGGCCCTGTTCGATCCGCTGCGCACCGCCGCCACCGGCCGGCGCCTGGGCATCGAGAGCGACGCCCGCACCCGCTTCGAGCGTGGCCTCGACCCTGCCATGGTGCTGCCGGGGACGGAGTTCGCGTCGCGGCTGATCCTGGAGCTGTGCGGCGGCGAGGCGGGCGAGGTGGTGGTGGCGGGCGCGGTGCCCGACGAGCGCGCGCCGGTGCGCTTCCGCCGCGATCAGCTGCCCCGCCTGGCCGGGATCGAGCTCGGGACGGACGAGATTGAGCGCATCCTGGGCGGACTGGGCTTCGGCGTGACCGGCGGCCCGGCGGAGTGGCAGCTCACGCCGCCGTCCTGGCGGCACGATGTCCACACCGAGGCCTGCATCGTCGAGGAGCTGGCGCGGCTGCACGGGTTCGACCGCATCCCGACCGTGCCGCTGAGCCGTGGCGCGGCCGTGAGCCCGGGCGTGCTCACGCCGGGGCAGCGGCGGCGCGCGGCCCTGCGGCGGGTGGTGGCCGACCTGGGCTATGCCGAGGCGGTCACTTGGTCGTTCATCCCGCCCGAGCAGGCCGGCATGTTCGGCGACGGCGAGCCGATCTTGAAGCGCAACCCGCTGAACGCCGAGCTGTCGGCCATGCGCCCTTCGCTGCTGCCGAATCTGGTGGCGGCAGCGGCGCGCAACCTCGCCCGC
This sequence comes from Geminicoccaceae bacterium, assembly GCA_030824835.1. GTDB lineage: Bacteria > Pseudomonadota > Alphaproteobacteria > Geminicoccales > Geminicoccaceae > Benzoatithermus. The sequence continues at coordinate 2,351 of JAPJRA010000644.1, forward strand.
AAGATCGACGACGGCGCGTTGTTCGAGCTCGGGCCGCGCTTCATCGGCGCGATGCCGGGCGAGCAGGTGGTGGCCCTGGCGGCGGTGCGTTACGGCGCCGCCGAGCCGCGGCACTGGGCGCATCGCCCGCGGCCGGTCGATGCGCTGGACGCCAAGGCCGACGCCCTGGCGGCGCTGGCGTCCCTCGGCATCAAGCCGGACAGCGTGCAGGTCGCGGGCGACGCGCCCGCTTGGTACCATCCCGGCCGCTCCGGCATCCTGCGCCAGGGCCGGCAGGTGCTGGCCGCGTTCGGCGAGCTGCACCCCCGTGTCGCCAGGACCTTCGACCTCACGGCACCGATCGCGGCGTTCGAGCTCGATCTCGACGCCGTGCCGCTCCCCAAGGCGCGGGCCAGCAAGGCGCGCCCAGCGCTGGAGGCGCTGCCCTACCCGCCGGTCGATCGCGACTTCGCCTTCGTGGTCGACGCGGGCGTGCCTGCCGCCCGGCTGCTGGACGCGATCAAGGGCGTCGACCGGCGGCTGATCCGCGAGCTGCGCCTGTTCGACGTCTATGCCGGGCCGGGCGTCGGCGAGGGCAGGAAATCCCTGGCCGTGGCGGTCCGCATGCAGGCCGGCGACCGGACCCTGACCGAGAGCGAGATCGAAGCGGTAGCGGGCCGGATCGTGGCGGCGGCCGAAAAGGCGACCGGCGCTGTGTTGCGTTAGCGGCATCGACACACGGGGCGAACGGCTGGGCGAAGGA
>JAPJRA010000645.1 GCA_030824835.1 Geminicoccaceae bacterium
GGGCAGCCATCTGATCGGCCGCGTCACCCGCAGCTTCGACCGCTGAGCCGGCCGCCTGCTGTGCCTGGTCTGCAGCCTGCTTGGCCGTCTCGGCGGCCTGCTTGGCGGCAGCCTCGGCCTGCTGCGCAATCTGTTTCGCTGCAATCTCAGCTTGCGCGGCGGCCTGCTGGGCCGCCTGCTGCATCGCCTCCTGCGCAGCCTTATCCTGGTACATTCGAAAGCCGAAGAACGCGATGACGGCGACGACAACGGCCGCGATCAGCATCCGCATGATAATTCCCCCTCGTTTATGGCCCGTAGCGTCGCTTAGGTGGCATCGCCGGGGATGATGAGCAAGCGCTATCGGAAGGCGGAGGGCTGGCCGGAGCGAACCCGGCAGTGTAGACGGGTCGGCATTCGTGGAGGGTAGGACATGCGCTGGGCACTGGATGGAACGGGCCTGGAAACGGCTGACGATGATTGGTGGATCGCGCCGACGGCTGTCGTGATCGGCAAGGTGCGCTTGGAGAAGGATGCATCTGTCTGGTGGGGCGCCGTGCTGCGCGGCGACAATGAACTGATCACTGTCGGTGCAGGCAGCAACGTTCAGGACGGATGCATCTGCCACACCGACATCGGCTACCCACTGACCATCGGCGCGGACGTGACCGTTGGCCATATGGCGGTGCTGCATGGCTGCACCATCGGCGAAGGCTGCCTGATCGGCATCGGCGCCACCATCCTGAACGGTGCCGTGATCGGCAGGAATTGCCTGATCGGCGCCAAGGCGCTGATTGCCGAGGGCAAGCAGATTCCGGACAATTCTCTGGTGATGGGCATGCCCGGCAAGATCGTGGGCGAGGTGCGCCCGGAGCAGGCGGAACGTATACGTCGCGGCACGGTGAAGTATGTCGCGAATTGGCGGCGCTATCGTGCCGGGCTCACGCCGGAGGACTGACGCCCGCGTAGTCGAAGATCCGCGATCACGGGCAGGTGGTCGGACAATACGCTGCGTCCGACCGAGTACGAGGTAACCGCGATCTCCGGGGATACCAGCACGTGATCGACCGGCGCGCCCAGCCAGGCCAGATGCGGTTCGACCAGCATCGGCTGCCGCGTCGGCTGGCGGAAACCTCCACCGCCCGCGTCGCGAAGTTGCGCTGCCGTCAAGAGCTCGGCGAACAGGAAGGACCATGGTGGGGTATTGAAGTCGCCGAGCATGATCCGCGGCCGATCACCGTCCATGCTACGCGAGAAGTGGCCGAGCCACACGATCTGGCTATTGCGGGTCGTCCATTGCTGCATCGAGCGGGGCGTCGGCGGGTGCACCGCGTAGACGGCGATCTGGTGATCGCCGACCGCAATCACAACGCGAATCGGTCGATCCAGATCGCTGACGAGACCGCCGGGGGGCGGCTGCAGGCTCTCCGCCGAGAGAATCGGGAAGCGGCTCAATACCAGATTCGTGCTGTCGTCGGCCGGCGTCATATACGGGTAAAGGTCACGCAGCGCCGCGAGCTTGCCCGCCCACCAGGTAGTTACCTCCTGGACGGCGATGATATCTGCACCGCTGGTGCGCAGGAAGTTCACCGCCGGACGGCTGCGATGGTTATCCACGAGCACGTTCAGCGTCACCACCCGCAGCGCTTGGTCCGGAATAGCGGCGACCGCAGGTGCCGTACCGGCTCCCGTCATTGGGAACAGCAAGAGCCCGTTTGTCACCGCTGCGGCGATCGCGAGCAGCGCCCATCGCCGGCAGCCGACGGCAAGGGTCAGGGCCGCCAGCACGATCGCGGTCAGGAATAGATGTTGCCGTCCGAAGCTGAGTAGGTCAAGCGGCCAGGCGAAGCGGCCGAAGCACGAGAGCAATGTTGTCACTGCGACGAGCGCGACGACCAGGGATATCACGCCGATCATTGCGCGGTGTCCGACACGCTTCACCAGCTCGATGTTCAAGGTCGGACGCCTCGCAGCACGTTCGAGTGTGGGATCGCAGCAATCACTGACGGACGCAAGCGGAGCGCGGATGGTCGAGGTCGCACACCATACCATGAGGCGCGAACGGCCCTGATAGCTGACTGTTCGGCGATGACCTTTGCGTTCAGGTTGGGTAGCAATGAAATCGATGGGTGCTTCGGGGTGGCTGGAGATTCGCCGCTGGTCATGTGGTAGCTAGACGCCCTGCGGCGTTGGCAGGATGCCAGCTCGGGACGGTGAGGCTCTACGGTATGGGCGCCGATGTCGTGGTCCGAACTTGAGGGACAGGTGGTGCAGCATATCGACGTGATCGGCCGACTTGAGCAGCGCCTGGGCAGCGTTCATGCCCGCCAGCGACTTGGTATCGAGCAGGACCACGAGGCCCAATGTTTTGGGCAAGGCTTGAACTTTCTGCATATCGAGAATTGGTACTCGGTACATTCGGTCATCCGGAACACACTCCGGCTGGCAGGCCTTTACGGTCGAGGCCGCCGCAATGCGAGCAAGGTGCAGCTACGCCACAACGTCATCACCTTGGCGCGTCTGCCGGAGGCGTTTCGGGGCTTCAAGATCCTGCATCTGAGCGATCTCCATGCCGATATGAGCGGCCCCGCCATGGACCGGCTGATTCGCCTGCTGCCCGATCTCGCCTACGATATCTGCGTGCTGACTGGGGACTATCGCGGCAAGACCTTCGGGCCGTACGCCGCCGCGCTGGAGGGTGTCGCACGGGTGCGCGCCCATCTGAAGGGGCCGGTCTACGGCGTGCTTGGGAATCACGACACGATCCGCATGGTGCCCGAGCTCGAGGACATGGGCATCCGCATGCTCCTGAACGAAGCCGACATGATCGAGCAGGACGGTGCCCGGCTGCATCTGGCCGGAATCGACGATGCGCACTTCTACCGCGTCGACAATATCGAGAAGTCGGCGGCTCCGGTCCCGCGTGGCGAGTTCGCGATCCTGCTGTCGCACACGCCGGAAATCTACCGTCAGGCTGCACACGCCGGCTTCGATTTGCTCCTGGCGGGTCACACCCATGGCGGTCAGATCTGCCTGCCCGGGTCAATTCCGATCACGCTCGATTCGACGCTGCCCCGCGCCTTCGGTGCTGGAGCGTGGCGGTATGGACGGA
>JAPJRA010000646.1 GCA_030824835.1 Geminicoccaceae bacterium
CCTCCAGCCTGTCCGGCGGCAACCAGCAGAAGATCGTCGTCGGCAAGTGGCTCAATCACGGCGCTAAGCTATTCATCTTCGATGAGCCGACCGTCGGCGTCGACGTCGGCACCAAGGTCGAGATCTACAAGCTGTTCGCCGCCCTGTTGCACGCCGGCGCCGGGATCATCCTGATCTCGTCCTACCTGCCGGAAGTCTACGACCTGTCGGACACGCTGCACGTGTTCCGGCGCGGCCGGCTGGTCGCCAGCCATGTCGACACCAAGGGATCGCCGGAGACGATCCTGGCCGAGGCCATCGGCGTCTGACGCCGAGCCGAGCGGCCAGCCAATGATGATGGAGGACGGCGACGCATGAGCCCTGACGCGCTGGACGCGGCCAAGCTTGCCGCAGCAAGGAATCGTGCCCGCATCGGCATGCTGCTGAGCCTGACGCTCTTGGGCCTGCTGGCGCTGATGTGGCTGGCGCTGACGCTCAGCACCGAAGCCTTCATGACCACCAACAACATCACCAACCTGCTGCGGCAGGGGGCGATGACGGCAATCCTCGCGATCGGCGAGACCTTCGTGATCATCACCGCGGGCATCGACCTGTCGGTCGGCGCGGTGGTCGGCTTCTCGACCGTGATCATCGCCTGGCTGCTCGTCCACGACGTCCCGGTCTGGGCCTCGATCGTCATCACGCTGGGCATCGGGCTGGGAATCGGCCTGTTCCACGGCTTCGGCATCGTCCGCCTGGGCCTGCCGCCGTTCATCATGACGCTTGCCACGCTGACCGCCCTGCGCGGCATCGGCCTGCTGATCACCAACGGCGCCACGATCTCGATCACCAACGACGCGTTCACGGGCTTCTCGCGCGGCAACTTCCTGGGCCTGCCCAACCTGTTCTGGATGGTCGTGCTGGTGGCCGTGCCGGCCTACATCTTCCTGCACCAGACCCGCTGGGGCCGCTATTTGTTCGCGATCGGCTCGAACATGGAGGCGGCCCGGCTGTCGGGTGTGAACGTCAACCGGATGATCTACGTCGCCTACTCGATCTCGGCCGTGTGCGCCGCGTTCGTGGGCATCCTGCTCGCCGCCCGGATCGGCATCGGCAACGCCACGCAGGCCGAAGGCTGGGAGCTGCAGGCGATCGCGTCCTCGGTGATCGGCGGCACCAGCCTGTTCGGTGCCGTGGGCTCCGTGCACGGGCCGCTCTTGGGCTCGTTCATCCTGACGACGATCAACAACGGCGCCAACCTGCTGAACGTCAACTCGTTCTGGCAGCGGGTGGTGACCGGTGTACTGATCATCGTCATCGTCTATTTCGATGGCCTGCGCCGCAAGAAAAACTGATCCTCGTCAAAGAATCGAGCCGGCTGGCGTCCGTCAATCGGCGGAATAAGGAACCCCGGTACAAGCGCATTGTTGCATCTACTCCCGCAGACATGCGGAGTGGATGGCTCGTTTTCAGGGAGATGACATGATTCGTGCTCAATATTGCGGGGCCGTTGCGGCCTTGATCGTCGGGATCTCCACCGGTGCGCTCGCGCAGGACGCGCAAAAGCCCGAGGAGCAGCCCGGTTGCACGGTCGCCAATGGCGTGGCCAGCGGGGCCGACTGCCCGAAGGGTGGCAGCGACGCAGCGGGCACGGCGGTCGAGAACGGCATGCCGGCGACGAAGCATCAGCAGGAAGTGCTGAAGACCGACGACAAGGCGGTCAAAGGCGGCAACATGGAGGCGACGGGCACCGGTGGTGACATGCCGGCGACGGAGCACCAGCAGGACGTGCTGACGAAGCCCGAGAACGAGTCTGGCGACGCTCAGCAGCCCAAGCCCTGAGCCGGCGGCCGCGCGCCATCCGCGTCGGGGGCCGACGCTAGGGGAGCAGCTCGCTTCCCGTCGGCTCCAGGTGCGGCGTCCCGTTGCGCTCCTGGCGCAGGCGCGACAGCTCGAGATACATGCGGCGCCGCGCCCGGCCCTGGTTGCCCAGCGGACGGTGCTCGGGCAGGCAGTGCCATGGGTTTAGCGACAGCGTCCTGCCCAGCGCCACATGCCGGGGTGTGTTGAAACGTTGCCTCGGGATGTGGATCGTGGCTGCAGGGACGAACGGCGACAGCTTCTCCGACCAGCGCACGCCGGCGTTCTCGATCGGCATCCGGTGTGGGTCGGTCTGCAGCTGGAGCAGCAGGTCGAACTCGACGTCCTGGCGGTCGAGCGTCGCCGCCATGTTGTCCTTGAGATAGTTGGGCGGTACCCGCCCGAAGGGCATGCCCGGAATGTCCGTGATCACCTTCGACCGGGGGGCGAACGAATACATCATCGCCTGCCCGTCGCCGAGCAGGTAGGGCACGCAGCTCCAGTATCGGGTGCCCAGTGGATTGTACATGGTCTCGTTCCACAGGCCCTGCATCAGAAAATCGAGGATGTGCGGGTCGCGGAAGTTGAGGAAGTAGAAGATCGGCAGGTCCCTGAAGCTCCAGATCTGGAGCTTGGCGTTCTCACGCGTGTTGGGTGTGACGAAGCTCGGGGTCGAGACGCAGAGCAGGTCCTGGGTGAATTTCTCGTCGTCCATCAGCTTGGGCCCGGGCACGTCCATCAACTTCATGGTCATGCTGCCGAAGCCTACGTCCCTGATGTCCTCCGGCATGTCAGGGCCGGGGCCGGAGAAGCGGATATAGGCCGGAAAGCTGCGCGGCGTCTTGAAGATGCCGTGGCGCAGCCGCTCCGGCAGGTCGCCGCGGATGACGACCTCGCCGCGCACGATGCCGTGGGTCTTGGTGTTGCCGCCGCGCTCGAATCCGCCGGGCTTGTAGGTGCGCTCCATGTAGCTGGCGAAGGAGTCGATGATCGACTGCAGGCTCGCCTCCTCGTCCGGGGCGATCCGCTCCTCCGCCAAGGCCAGACCTTCGTCCCGGCGCTGGAGATTGATCAGGTACTGCACCAGTGCCGCCATGGGCTCGCGGGTCAGGCGGTTCAGCGCCGGGCGGAAGAACGGCTCGAGCCGGCGCTCGACATGCAGGCCCGCCCGCAGTGCCTGGTGGATCGCCCGCAGTAGCCTGGCGCCCGCGTCGGTCGTCATCGTGGTGGCCCAGCGATGTAG
>JAPJRA010000647.1 GCA_030824835.1 Geminicoccaceae bacterium
CACCTTGCCCACGGCCGGGCTGCCCGGCCGTGGGCAAGGTGATGGTGGCCTTCTGCTCGGCCCGCTGCTGGCGGGCCTCCTGCCGGGCAGTCTCGCGGTCGGCTTCTCGTTGCTCGGCGGCGATCCGGGCCGCGGCGGCCCGGCGCTGCTTGCGGGTCTTGCGTCGCTCGCTGGCCGGGGCGACCAGGACCGCGGTGTGCAGACGCTCCTCGCGGTTCACAGTCCCAGCCCTCGATCGCGCTTGACCGCGGCGACACCGCGATGGGCGAACCATGAGCCGTCCCGTCCACTGGCTCCGCGATCGGTCGTGGTCTTGTGCGTGCTCTCACGGGCGAACGCCGAGGCAGCCGCCCCACGGCCCAGTCCAGCCTGCCCGACTGCCGGGCCGCCAGCAGAACCTGCTGGCCTGCTCAGCAGCTCGCGGGTCCCGAGCCCCGGTTCGGGCGGGAGCTGGTCGGCCGGGTCGATGGTGTGCTGGCGGTAGAGGGCGACGTGCCCGGCCTGCGGGTTGTAGACCATCCGGTAGTCGCCGCGGTCGGCCTCACGATCGAGCATCCCGCTGGGCGGATCGTCGTAGACGTGCCCGTTCTCCAACGCGGCGTCGGTGGTCTCGGTGCCGTAGTCGAAGCCGGTCATGTGGTCCAGACCTGCCTCGACACCGTCGCGGTCGATCACGTCGAGCACCGTGTCGGCGTCCTCGCCCTGGAGGAACGCGACGCTGACCCACCGGTGAGCAGGCCCCTGGTGGGTGGGATCTTCGCGCACCGGCGGCAGCGTCTGGGCTGCTTCGTGGCCGAGGGGATCGTGCCAGGCGATGCGGCTGGTGGCCTGGGAGCCGGCGTCCAGTCGCTCGGTGACGTCGTCGAGCAGGGTGCCGGCCTGGTGCAGCTCATCGGCGGCGGCCAGCGCGTCGTGAGCGCCGGTGAGGTGATCACCGGCGTCGTCGTGGGCGCGGGAGCGGTGGTCGATGTGCGCGGCGGCGAGCTGGTCGAGGGTCTGGCGCAGTGAGCGTGTGCTGGCCAGCAGGTCGCCGATCACCGGGTGCAGGTCGCGGGGGTAGTCGAAGTGGCGGGAGGCGTGCGCCAGCCCCCGTAGGGCCTCGGCGGCCTCGGTGGAGTCGGCGGCGGGATCATAGAACGTCGGCATGATGGGCCCTTTCTGGGATCGGTGGTGGGGACGGTCACGGCCCGGTGCCGCGACCACGAACGAGTGGGGTGTCATACGCGCCGGCACAGCGGCAGCGCGGCGGCGGTGAACGCCACGGCCTGCTGACCGACCAGGCGGCGGGTCTCGCAGGAGGACTGGATCGCGGCCTGCTCGATCGCGGAGACGGCGGCTTCGAGCTCGTCGACGGTCTCGGCGGAGACCGAGACCAGGCCCGTGTAGCGCAGCACGCCGTGTCCTGCGGTCAGGTCGCTTTCCTGGCGCAGCACGTCCTGGTATTCGGCGGTTTGCCCGGCGTCCTCGATCTGTCCGATCCGGGCTCGCTGGGAGGCGTCGGAGACGTATTCGACCTTCTTCTTGCGGATGTCGCGGACGGCCTGGTCGGTGCGCATCGGCGTGCAGATCAGCGAGAACGAGCGTTGGATGCCCGTCGTCAGCAGCAGCGGCGCCAGGAACGTGCCCGGATACACCTGCGAGCGTGGCCATTCGCTGATCCACAGCACGGCGTGGTGGGCCGAGTCGGTCCGCAGCCGCGTCCAGGTCTCGGTGACCGCGACCGGCCCGGCCGTGGCCAGGTCGTGGCCGAGCTCGCCGTGGCGTTCCAGGGTCGCTGCGATCGCCGGATCGTAGGCCGAGCGCAGGACGACGGCGATCTGCCCGGTGCCGAGCCAGTCGCCGGGGTTCAGGTCCGCCGCCCGCAGTGCCGCGGTCACGGTGGTCATCTCTTGGCGCAGCACGGCAGCGGCCCCGCGGATACCGCCGCCGGCGGTGCGTATCTGGCGGGCGGCGGCCTTCATGTCCAGGCTCAGGCTGATCGTCGAGGCGTGCCGCTCACCGGCGGGTCCGGCCCGGTCGATGAGCTCGGCGTAGGTCCTCGCCGGCCAGGACCCGTCATCGGTGCCGTGTTCGGACCACCATTCGGCCAGCCCCTGCCCGGCGTCGGGCAGGGTGCGCTCCAGCACCTGCACCGTCGCCACCCGTCCGGAGCGGCAGACCGTGGCCAGCGCCCGCCCCCAGCTGGTGACCCGGCGCTGTTGCTCGGCCGGGTCGAGGAGCACGAACGCTGGATGGGTGACCTCGACGATCGCGGTCAACGTGGACTGGTGCGGGTCATGGATCATGCCCGCCCCGGTCTCGGGGTCGACGTACTCGCGCAGTCGGGCCATGTCACCGGGCAGGGCGAGCGTGCCCTCCGGGCGCGGCACGACGATCCGGCGACGGTAGGCCAGCTGCCCGATGGTCGTGCGCCAGGCCCACCAGATGACGACGGGCAGCCACTCCACCAGGGGCCGGCCGGCCACGGGCACCCAGGTGATGGCCGCGGCGACCAGCCAGATCGGCGCGGTCATCGCGATCAGCAGGCCACCACCGGCGTAGAACGCCCACACCAGCGAGGCTCCGCCGATGCCCAGGGCGACGAGCTGGGAGACCGACAGGCCCAGCAGGACACCCCTGCGCGTCAACCGGGAGAACTTCACCGGGACCAGCTCGGTGCCCGGCGTCGAGCTGTCATCACTCGCGGACATGGCCTACTCCTTCCCCGAGGGCGTCTGAGCCGATCCGCCGCCAGCCGGCGGAGTCGGATTGGTCGGCAGCGGCGGCTGGGGCGCTGGAGGCTGCGAGGACGGCGGCTGGGAGGCCGGGGGCTGGCCGCCCTGGTTGTTCTGGCCGTTCTGGTCGGCGCCATCGGAGGCGCTCTCGGCCTGCCCGGCCACGGCCTGGCCGGCCTTCGGTCCCGCGGTGGCGGCCTTCTTGGCGACCTCCGCGCCGATGACCACCGCCGCGGCGGGGCCCGCTGCTGCCGCGGTGCCACCCGTGGCGCCTCCGCTGGTGCCGGCGGTCGCGGTGCTCGATCCGGTGGGAGTACCCGCGGGTGGTTTCGCCGGGGTCGGGCTCTGCTTGGGCCCACCACCACCC
>JAPJRA010000648.1 GCA_030824835.1 Geminicoccaceae bacterium
AGGCGCCAGACCTTTTCCGCCGTCGCCGGCATGTCGACATGCCGCACACCGAGGCCGCTCATCGCATCGACCAGGGCGTTGATGACCGCCGCCGGTGCGCCCACCGAGCCGGCTTCACCGCAGCCCTTCACACCCATGGCGTTGTTCTTGCAGGGCACCTCCACCGTGGAAAAGTCGAACGACGGCATATTGTCCGCACGTGGCATGGAGTAATCCATGAACGAGCCAGTGAGCAGCTGGCCGCTGTCATCATAGACCGCAGCTTCCAGCAAGGCCTGGCCGATTCCCTGGACGATGCCGCCATGAACCTGGCCCTCGACCAGCATTGGGTTCAGTACCACGCCGAAATCGTCCACCACGTTATAGTTCACGATCTCAACGATCCCGGTATCCGGATCGACTTCGACCTCAGCGATATGGCAACCGTTGGGAAAGGTCCAGGCGCTGAGCGTCGTGGTGGCCTCGGCATCGAGGCCGCCCTCGATGCCGACGGCCGGCGCCAGCACCCGCGCCTTGCCGGCGAGTTCGAGAATCTCGATGGCGCGGTCGGTGCCGGCGACGCGGAAGGTGCCGTCACTGAACTGGATGTCGGCTGCCGCCGTCTCGAACAGCTGTGCTGCGAAAGCCTTGCCGCGCTCGATGACGATATCCGCGGCGCCATTAATCGCGGCGCCTTGTGCGGTCAGCGAGCGTGACCCGCCAGTACCGCCACCAGCCTTGATCCGGTCGCTGTCGCCTTGCACGATCCGGATCTTCTCGAACGGCACGTTCAGCCGCTGGTGCAGCACCTGCGTGTAGGCGGTGGCATGGCCCTGACCGTTGGTCTGAGTGCCGACCATGACCGTCACCATGCCGTCCTCGCCGAACTCGATCGCGGCCGTTTCGGACGGGTCGCCCATGGTCGATTCGATATAGTAGCACATGCCGATGCCGCGCAGCCGGCCCTTGGCCTGCGCCTGGGCGCGTCGGGCCGGGAGTCCGGCCCAGTCGGCCTTCTTGAGACAGGTGTCCATGACCTTGGCGAACTCGCCCGTGTCGTAGAGTTCGCCGGCGGCGGTCTGGAAGGGCATCTGGTCCGGGCGGATGAAGTTCTTGCGACGCAGCTCCACCGGGTCGACGCCGAGTTCGTCGGCGGCGAAGTCCATCAACCGCTCCATGCAGTAGATCGACTCCGGGCGACCAGCGCCGCGATAGGCATCCACAGGCACCGTATTCGTGAACACCCCCTTCACGCCATAGCTCAGCGTCTTCACATCATAAACGCCCGGCAACACCTTCAAGGCGGCGCCGGTCGGGATGTATGGGGCGAACGCGAAGTAGTAGGCGCCCATGTTCGCCACGAGATCCACCTTCAATCCCAGGATCCGGTGGTTGGCATCGAACGCCACCTGGGCGACGGTGACATGGTCACGGCCCATCGTGTCGGAGAGGAAGCTCTCGCCGCGCTCGCCGGTCCATTTCACCGGCCGTCCCAGCGCCCGGGCGGCATAGCCCGTCATCGAGTACTCGGGGTAGAAGAACGCCTTCATCCCGAAGCCGCCGCCGACATCGCCCGTGGTCACCCGGACCTGCTCCGGCTCGAGGCCGAGGCTCGCCGCCAGGATATTGCGGGGCATCCAGACGCCCTGGGTGCCGGTCTGCAGCGTGAGCCTGCCTTCCGCCGCGTCCCATTCGGCGACGCAGGCGCGCGGCTCCATCGCGTTGCAGATCACGCGATTGTTGATCAGCTCCAGCTTCACCACGCGCGCGGCCTTGGCAAAGGCAGCGGCCACGCCGGCCTCGTCGCCATAATGCCAGTCGAAGGCGAGGTTGCCGGGGGCCTCGGGGTGTACCTGTCCGGCACCGGGGGCCAGGGCGCCTGCCGTGTCCGCAACTGCCGGCAGCTCGTCGTACTCGACCTCGATCAGCTCGGCCGCGTCCTTGGCCTGCTCACGGGTGGTGGCCACGACGAAGGCGACATTGTCGCCGACATGGTTCACCTCGTCCTGGCACAGAATGGGATGTTTCGGGTCGGCGCGCTCGGAGCCATCTCGGTTTGTGATCGGGATGAAGCATGGCAGGCCGGCGTCGAGGTCGGCCGCCGTCGCCACGAGGAGGACGCCTGGAGCATTCTTCGCGGCGCTGACATCAAGGCTGGCGATCCGCGCATGGGCGGTTGGCGAGCGCAACACGTAGAGATAAGCCTGATCCGGCAGGTTGATGTCGTCGGTAAAGCGACCCTTGCCAGTGATCAGCCGCTGATCCTCAACCCTTCGCACCGGTTGGCCGATCCCGAACTTGCTCATGTCGTCCCTCCCATGGGTATTCCGGCCACGCGGGGCCTTTGCCATTGCTGCGTCCCTGGCGACGCATACTAGTGCACCTTGCGGGCGCGACAAGCGGCGCACCCGAGGCTCACCGATGCGCAATTGGATCGTCGCCCTTGCCGGATCGATGGCGGCCCCGGATGATAGTGGACGGTAGGGAGAACAGCATGTCGGCATGGGCCGTTCGAACGTTTTTGGTAGCTGCACTCAGTCCGCTTGCCGCCGCGCCTGCGCTCGCCGAGCGCACGGCGGTGCAGGTGGTGTCGTGCGAGACCGGCCACGAGTTGCTTTTGGCCCGCGACGGAACAGTCTCGAGCTGCCGCTTGACGACGGTGGCCATCCTCCTGGTCGGATCGGCTGCCGGCAACCCGAGCGTCGCCTGCGCTGCAGGCGCTCGGGTCGAGTTTCATCGCAATGGCTATCTGGCGTTCTGCGATTCGGCTACGGAGGCGGGAGCATACCTGACACGCGGCAGCCGGACCTCCCGCTGTAACGCCGGTGCCAGGCTCGCGTTCGACGAGAACGGGTTCCTGGAATACTGCTCCTGACGGGCTTGCTTACAGCGCCGCGGCCGCCTCACGCACTTCGCGGAAATCGCCGACGAACCGCCGGGCCTCACGCCCGAGTGTCGCGCTGGGGGCATGCTCGTCGAGGTCAAGGCAGCTGCCGACCTCGACAATCAGCGCGTCGAGATAGGCCACCACGGCGGTGCGCTGCTCCTCATTCATGATCGCCCGCCGCTTGACGTTGGCATGATAGCGGAACACGCGCTTC
>JAPJRA010000649.1 GCA_030824835.1 Geminicoccaceae bacterium
CCGTGGTCTGCAGCGTACCGGAGGCCAGCCCGTCCCAAAGTGCCTTCTGGTGCTCCTTCGAGCGGAACGGCGGGCTCATGACGCGCGAGGCCGCGAACTCCCAGTCCGAATTCTGATAGACGCTCTCGTCGAGCACCAGATACTGGGCCAACGGCTCGCCGAACACGCGCTGGCCGTCGGCGCGCGCGCGCGCGATCGCGTCCGTCGTCTCGCGACACGAGGTATGCACGATGTAAAGCGGCACGCCGGTGATCTTGGCCAGCATGATCGCCCGATTCGCAGCCTCGGCCTCGACATGCGGCGGACGTGACAAAGCGTGCCCTTCCGGGCCGGTGATGCCCTGTGCCAGCAGCGACTGCTGCAGGCGGAACACGGCCTCGCCGTTCTCGGCATGGACGAGCGGAAGCGCCCCCAGCTCGCGGCACTGCGAGAAGCTCTGGAACATGATCTCGTCGTCGATCATGAGAGCGCCCTTGTAGGCCATGAAATGCTTGAAGCTGTTGACGCCGCGATCGATGCACTCGGCCATCTGCTGGGCGGTGCGATCGGTCCAGCCGGTGATGGATACATGGAAGCCGTAATCCGCGCAGGCCTTTTTTGCCCATTCCGACCACTGATCGAGGCCTTCGGTGAGGCTCTCCGGCGACGGCAGGCACATGTCGATGATCATAGTCGTGCCGCCGGCTAGCGCCGAAGCGGTGCCCGAGAAGAAGTCCTCGACCGCCACAGTGCCCATGAAGGGCATCTCCATGTGCGTGTGCGGGTCGATGCCGCCTGGAATCACATAAGCGCCGCCCGCGTCGACGATCTCGGCCCCCGTAGGAGCATCCAGCTCCTCGCTGACCGCCACGATCTTACCTCCGTCGCAGAGCACGTCGGCCCGGAAGCTCCGGTCCGCATTGACCACCGTTCCGCCGCGCACGAGCAATGCCATGGCCGTCTCCACACCCCTACGGTTCAGGCGCCGAGCTTAGCGGATCGCGGCGGAGGGTCCAGCGGTCGGGCGCGTGCGGCTCGACGGAGCCGTTGGCATCGGTCCCGGGTGTCGCCCCCGCGAATTATCTTGGCTGCTAACCTGGATCAGTGCGGGGCCTCGCCGCCTGGGTATGACTGCTATGATAGTTGTCCGCATAGCCCAACCTGGGAGTAATAGAGTGATGAGCCCTGCCCACCAGGCGCGACAGCCAGAGGCAGAACTTGCCAGGGAAACGGAGCAGGCTGCAAGCCCGGGCAAGACCAGTCATAAGCGCGGCTCAAGAGTGCGCCCCATCGACCAACATGTTGGTGATCGCATTCGCGCCCGGCGGATCGCGTTGGGTTTGACCCAGCAGGGCCTGAGTGCGCAGGTCGGCGTGACCTATCAGCAGGTGCACAAATACGAGCGGGGCCTCAATCGGATAGCCGCCGGTACCTTGTTCGCTCTCGCGGAGGCACTGGGCGTCGAGGTGCGATATTTCTTCGACGGGGTCGAGGGTGGCCCGGAGACGACCCCAACATCATCCCGCGATCGGATGCTCTTGGAACTCACCCGCAACCTTATGGACATGCGCAGCCGTAAGCACCAGGAGGCGGTCTGCAACCTCGCCCGCATGCTGGCGGACAGCGAAGCTCAGCTGCCGAATTCAGCCTGATTACCTAGCACACACCCGTTCAGCTTGCAGTCTTGCCGACATAGGGATTCGTCCGCCGTTCCAGCCCGATGGTCGATCCGGGTCCATGTCCGCACATGAACGCCACGTCGTCGCCCAGGGGAAGGAGCTTCTCCCGGATGGAGCGCAGCAGAGCCGCGCCGTCGCCGTAAGGAAAATCGGTCCGGCCGACGGAGCCGCGGAACACTACATCGCCGACGATGGCGAGGCGCGCTTCCGCGTTGAACAGGACGACGTGCCCGGGCGTATGCCCTGGGCAGTGGAGGACCGCAAACTCACGTTCCGCCATGGTCACCTTGTCGCCTTCGACCAGCCAGCGGTCCGGCAGCACGTTGCGGGCGTCGGTGATGCCGTAGGCTCGACCCTGCTGCGCCAGCCCCTCGAGCAGAAAGCGGTCCCGCTCGTCGGGCCCCTCGATCGGCAGGGGCGCCTCGGCCGTGCTCAGCGCCTCGCGCAGCGCCGCCGCACCGCCGGCATGATCGATGTGACCATGGGTCAGCACGATCTTCTCCACCTGCACGCCGAGCTTTCCGATCGCTTCCAGGATGCGCTCCACATCCCCGCCTGGATCGATCACCGTCGCGCGCCTGGTGGAATGATCCCATAGGATGGCGCAGTTCTGCTGGAACGGGGTTACCGGCACGATCGCCGCCTTGAGGCCTTGCATGCTGATGTCCCTGCGCTGCGTCGGGTGAGGCTGCAGCCACATATCGGGCGACGCCAGCCCGTGGCAACTGCCCTCGACGCCGCGAACTTCCGATCCGAAGCGAGCCCCCGAACTCGGGGGCATCGCGACTTCCGTGTCAGCCGCGCCCGATGAAGGGCATCTTGGTGGCCATCACCGTCATGAACTGAACGTTGGCGTCGAGCGGCAGGCTGGCCATGTAGACCACGGCGCTGGCGACGTGGGCCACGTCCATGCGCGGCTCCGGGGCCATTCTTCCGTCGGCCTGGGGCACGCCCGCGGTCATCCGCTGGGTCATGTCCGTGGCGGCGTTGCCTATGTCGATCTGACCCACCGCGATATCGTGCTGCCGGCCATCCAGCGAGCAGGAGCGGGTGAGGCCGGTGATCGCGTGCTTGGTCGCGGTGTAGGGAGCCGAATTGGGGCGCGGCACGTGGGCCGAGATCGAGCCGTTGTTGACGATCCGGCCGCCGCGCGGGCTCTGGGCTTTCATCAGCCGGAACGCCGCCTGACTGCAGAGAAAGGCGCCAGTCAGGTTGACATCGACGACGTTCTGCCACTGCTCGTAGGTCAGGTCCTCGAATGGTATCGGTGGGGCACCGGTGCCGGCGTTGTTGAACAGCAGGTCGAGACGCCCGAAGGTCTCGCGCACCTTGTCGAACAATTCGCCTACCGCCACCGGATTGCCGACGTCCGCGGCCAAGGGCAGGACCCGCGCCCGCGCTTCGCCCGCGAG
>JAPJRA010000650.1 GCA_030824835.1 Geminicoccaceae bacterium
CGGGCCGGGGAAGCGGCGGGCCCGGACGTCCTCGGCGTAGGCCTGCGCGGCCGCCCGCACGATGCCGGCCATATCGGCATAGTGCTTGACGAAGCGCGGGACGAAGTCGGCGAACAGGCCGAACGCATCCTCGCCGACCAGGATCTGGCCGTCGCAGGCCGCCGAGGCGCCGATCCCGATCGTCGGCACGGCCACGGCTTCGGTGATGCGCAGCGCCAACGGTTCCACCACGCCCTCGACCACCATGGCGAACGCCCCGGCATCGGCCACGGCGCACGCGTCGGCGACGATCAGGTCGGCATCCGACTCGGCCCGACCGCGGGCCCGGTAGCCGCCATAGGCGTTCACGGACTGCGGCTGCAGCCCGACATGGCCAAAGACCGGAACACCGCGCGCGACCAGGAAGGCGATGGTCTCGGCCATCACGGCGCCGCCTTCGAGCTTGACGCCGGCGCACCCGGTCTCGGCCATGATCCGGGAAGCGGTGCGGAAGGCCTGGGCCGGGCTCTCCTGGTAGCTGCCGAACGGCATGTCGACGATCACCAGCGACTGGCCGGCGCCGCGGACGACGGCCGCACCGTGGGCGATCATCATCTCCAGCGTAACGTGCACTGTGCTGGGCAGCCCGTAGACCACCATGCCGAGACTGTCGCCGACCAGCAGCAGGTCGCAGATCGGGTCGAGCAACCGCGCCATGGGCGTGGTGTAGGCGGTGAGGCAGACCAATGGCTGCCCGCGCTTGCGGCGGCTGAACTCCGCGACGGACATGCCGCGCGTACGCGTAACTTGGCTCATGATACGGCCCCAGCGCTGCCGGCGGGATGACGCGCGATAAAGGGCATCCGGGGTCGATGGGTCAAGACCGGCCTAGGGCAGAGGCGGCCACGACGCCCCTATGTCGCGCATGCCCGTGCGCCCCGGGTCGGCACGGCCCGCCCAGCCGCTGCCATCGCTCCAGCCGATGTCGCGCTGCAGATGGTGGGATAGCTGGCTCGGGCGCAAGCACGGGCCGGTTTGCCCCAACCGTCCGAGGAAGCGACCGATTCGCATCAGCCAGGCTTTGCCTTGCTGTCGGGCTGCCATATGTCCTGTGAGGACGACTGCCATCGCACTGCCTCCATATTTTGGGGATCGACCCAAAGTATGGTCCCGGCGAAGGATGCGGGCCAATCGAACGTTGCGGCACATACATAAGGTCAGCTGATGTCAGATCCGTCGCCCATGCCGCCGCTCGCGGCCGTCCGCGCCTTCGAGGCCGCGGCCCGGCACGGCAGTTTCACGCGGGCCGCGGTGGAGCTGGGCATGACCCAGGCGGCAGTCAGCTATCAGATCAAGAACCTCGAGGAACGCATGGGTACCTTGCTGTTCGCGCGCTCGGCGCGGCAGGTGGCCTTGACCGAGGCCGGCAGGCAGCTCGCGGCAGTCGTGACCGAGGCTTTCGATTCCATGCGCACGGCCTTCGCCTCGGTCCGTGGCGAGGCCGATGGCGTGCTCACGGTCAGTGCCGTGCAGGCGTTCGCTGCCAACTGGCTGGCTCCGCGGCTGGGCGGCTTTCAGCTGGCCCATGCCCATCTGGCGGTACGGCTCTCGGCCACCAACCACCTGACCGATTTCACGGGCGAGCCCGTGGATGTCGCCATCCGCACCGGCGTCGGCCCCTGGCCGGGGCTGGTCATGCATCGGCTGCTGCGGGTCCAGTTCACCCCGCTCTGCAGTCCTGCCCTGCTGCATCGGCTCGGGCCGCTCGAGCGACCGGCCGACCTGCTCCGGCTGCCGCTGCTGAGCCCGGGCGACATCTGGTGGCAGCAATGGTTCGCCCTCGCCGGCGTGGCGGCGACCGAGCTGTCGGCACGCGCCGGGATCGGCCTCGATTCACAGGCCATCGAAGGCCGTGCCGCGTTGGCCGGGCAGGGGGTGGCCATGCTCACACCTGCATTGTGGGCGGAGGAGCTGCGCTCCGGGCAGCTGGTGCAGCCCTTCGACCTGATCGGCGACAAAGGCCATTTCTACTGGCTGGTCTATCTACCGGCCCGCCGCAACGTCCCCAAGATAAGGATGTGGCGTGACTGGCTGCTGGCCGAGATTGCCCGCTCCGTCGGCGTCGACGGCTGGGCGGCTTGACGGCCGTGCCGGCGCCCCCGGACTGGCAATGCGCGCCGCCACGGCTCATTGTCGACGGGTGGTCGACAGGTGAGGGTGCACATGCGCAAGATTCTGCTCTGGGGTCTGCTCGGGTTCCTGCTTCTGGTGCCGGCTGGCCATGTCGCCCGCGCCGTGCCGTCGCCGGACGATGCGGCCCCGCCGCAGCCGCTGCAGGGACAGCTGCTGGTGGCCGAGCCTCGCCTCGACGATCCGAACTTCGATCACACCGTGGTCGTCATGCTGGAGCACGACGAGGAGGGCGCCTTGGGCGTGGTCATCAATCGCCCCTACGGCAAGGCGCCGACCGCGGAGCTGCTGCAGAAGCTGGGCGTGGGTGCCGAGGGCGTAGGCGGGGAGACCCTGCTCTTCTATGGCGGGCCGGTGCAGCCGGAGGCCGGCCTCGTCGTCCACAGCGCGGACTATGCGCGGGCGGACACCCACGGGCTGGGCGCCGGTCTGGCGGTCACCAGCAATCCCGAGATCCTCAAGGACATCGCCCTGGGGAAGGGGCCACGACAGGCCGTGCCGGTGCTGGGCTATGCCGGCTGGGGGCCGGGCCAGCTGGAATCCGAGCTGGCGCAGGGCGCCTGGTTCGTCATTCCCGCCGATCCGGCGCTGGTCTTCGCCGCCAACCCGGCCCGCATCTGGGAGCAGGCGGTGAGCCGGCGCGGCATCGAGCTCTGACCCGTCACGGCTGACCGACCTCGTAGTCGACCGCGATCCGGATGTCGCGGCGGGGGCGGACGATGCTGATGGTCTCGGCGTAGATCGGGTGGGCCTTGAACAGCTCGAGCTGGGCGAAGTCGTCGAACTCGCCGTAGACCACGAGGTCGATCTCGCTCGAGAGACCGTCCCGCTTGGCGTTGGGCTCGACCTCGAGGTGACGGGCGTGCGGGATGGCGGCGAGCCGGGCCAGGGC
>JAPJRA010000651.1 GCA_030824835.1 Geminicoccaceae bacterium
GGTGACGGCGCCTAGCAGGCGGCTCGTTACCCCGGCGAGATCGCCGCGCTTCCACGCCAGCATCGAGCCGATCGGCACCGCCACCAGGAGTGGCACCATGAGCGGCACGAACGTCGCGTTGAAGAAGGGCGGCCCGACCGAGATCTTGGGGCCGCCGACGGTATCGAGGATCAGCGGGTAGAGGGTGCCCAGCAGCACCGTCGCGGCGGCGGTCGCGAGGAGCAGGTTGTTCAGTAGCAGCCCACCCTCGCGCGAGATGGGAGCGAACACGCCGCCGCCTTGAAGTGCCGGCGCCCGCCAAGCGTAGAGGAGGAGCGAGCCACCGATGGCGATCACCAGCAGCGCCAGGATGAATACGCCGCGGGTGGGATCGGTGGCGAACGCATGCACCGAGGTCAGCACGCCGGAGCGGACCAGGAAGGTGCCCAGCAGCGAGAGCGAGAATGCCAGGATGGCCAGCAGAATGGTCCAGCTCTTGAGCGCATCGCGCTTCTCGACGACGATCGCCGAGTGGAGCAGGGCGGTGGCGGCCAGCCACGGCATGAAGGACGCGTTCTCGACCGGATCCCAGAACCACCAGCCGCCCCAGCCGAGCTCGTAGTACGCCCACCAGCTGCCGAGCGCGATCCCGAGGGTCAGCGCGATCCATGCCGCCAACGTCCACGGCCGCACCCAACGTGCCCAGGTGGCGTCCACGCGGCCCTCAATCAGAGCCGCGACGGCGAACGAGTAAGCGGTCGAGAGCCCGACATAGCCCAAATAAAGCATCGGCGGATGGAACGCGAGACCCGGGTCCTGCAGGATCGGGTTGAGGCCGCGCCCATCCAGCGGCGCCGGATCGAGGCGCAGGAATGGATTGGAGGTGAACAGCACGAAGGCCAGGAAGCCTACGCCGATAAGTGCCTGGACACCCAGCACCCGTGCCCGGAACGAGGGCGGCAAATTGCGACCGAACACGGCCACCGCACACCCGAACAGCGAGAGGATCCAGACCCACAACACCAGCGAGCCCTCGTGATTCCCCCAAGTGCCGCTGATCTTGTAGAGCATGGGCTTGGTGGAATGGGAGTTCTCGGCGACATTGGCGATCGAGAAATCCGACGTGACATAGCCGTGCATCAGGGCGGCGAACGCCAGCGTCACGAACAGGAACTGGGCACCGGCTGCGGGCTGCGCAACGCCGATCAGCGTCGGATCACGCCGTGCGGCGCCCCAGAAGGGAAGCGTGCCCTGGACCAGCGCCATGCCCAGCGCCAGCACCAGCGCGTAATGGCCGATCTCCGCGATCATGGCTTCGTGGGCCCCCCTGCCTGCTCGTTCCAGTAGCCCGCCTGCTTGAGTGCGTCGGCCACTTCTTTGGGCATGTAGTTCTCGTCGTGCTTGGCCAGCACCTCGGCGGCCTCGAAGCGACCGTCCGCAAGCAGTACCCCTTGCGTCACCACGCCCTGCCCGTCGCGGAACAGATCGGGCAACAGGCCCTTGTAGACAACCTCGACCTGCTGGACCTTGTCGGTGACGGCGAAGCGGACGGAGCCGTCGGACTGGCGCTGGATGCTGCCGTCCACGACCAGTCCACCCAGCCGAAAGCGCTTCCCGGGCTCGAGATGGCGGGTGGCGATGTCGCTCGGGGTCACGAAGAAGGCCACCTTGTCGTTCAGGGCGGCGAGCACCAGACCGGTGGCGGCTCCGACCAGCAGAAGGGCCAGGAGGACCAGGGCTAGACGTTGTTGTTTGCGCAGACGCATGGACGGCACAGTCTGTTGCGGAACGGTCAGCTGCCTTCGGAAACGCTTGGGCCCGTGGGGCTACTCTCGCGTGTCGGGCGCATGGGACGGACTGTCCTCGCGCGCTGCGGACGTACGGTGGTCCGCAATTGCTCGAGTTCAAGGTCGCGCCGGCGGACGGACCATCGACTCTGGACGAAGAGTCCGACCATCAACACCAGGGTAATGCCGAACGCCGACCAGACATAGGCCGCGTAACCACCCATCGCCAGGTATTCGCTCAAGCTCCACCCCTGTCCCGAACGCACGACGGATCGGACCGTAGAACCTTTGCCGACGCTGACAAGTGCGTCGGGACGCCCATGCCGCTCAGCATGGTTCAAGTCATACCACTATGCTACGACTGGTGTGCCGTTGCCGCGAGGTGGCGGCTCGCCGCCTGCCCGGATCATCATGGCTACTGCGCTCGACACCCAGCTCCTCGACCCTTCCCAGCTGCGTCACGACATTGCCCAGTTTCCCGGGCGTGGCCCGAACGTCGCCGCTGCATTACTCGACCAGCTCCGCGATCAGCTGCAGCGCGGACGCACGGACATCAAGGCGTATTTCGAGGCGGGTGGCAGCGCGGAGGTGGTACTGCGCGAACTCAGCCGGCAGATGGACGCCGTCGTCCAGGGCACCCTGGATTTCGCCCAGGCCCGTGTCTACGGCAATGCCAACCCGACCACGGGCGAGGAGCTGGCCGTGATCGCGGTCGGCGGCTACGGCCGCGCGGAGCTGGCACCGGGCTCGGATATCGATCTGCTGTTCCTCTGCCCATACAAGCGCACGCCGCATGTCGAGCAGATCTCGGAGTTCCTGCTCTACAAGCTGTGGGACCTGGGCCTGAAGGTGGGCCAGTCGGTCCGCTCGGTCAGCGAGACCATCAAGCTGGCGCAGACCGACCTCACCGTCCGCACGGCACTGCTGGAGTCCCGTCTGCTCTGGGGCTCGGCACCGCTGTTCGAGCAGCTGTGCACGAGCTTCGAGCGCGGGATCGTGAACGGCCATGGTGCAGCGTTCGCCGAGGCCAAGCTCGCTGAACGCGACCAGCGGCATCAGCGGATGGGCGACTCGCGCTTCATGCTCGAGCCCAACATCAAGGAAGGCAAAGGCGGGTTGCGGGACCTGCAGAGCCTGCTCTGGATCTCCCGCTTCATGTACGGCAGCCAGGACCCGAGCGAGATGGTCCGGAACGGGCTGCTCACCCGGCAGTCGCTGGGGCGCTTTCTGCGCTCACGACGGTTCCTCTGGACCGTGCGCTGCCATCTCCAC
>JAPJRA010000652.1 GCA_030824835.1 Geminicoccaceae bacterium
GCACTGGACAAAACCTTTGGCCTTCACGTTGTCGAGCGTGGCGCCGGCATTGGCGGCGTTGGCGACAAAGACGCTTGCCGCGGCAGCGGTGCCCGCCAGTAGCATCGCAGAAAGGCGCATGTCTGACCCTCCGTCAGTTCTATTTCTTAGTGCAAACTCGGGTCGGCAGGCGGTTGGCGGTGCATGCCGCCCCCGAGCGATGACGGGACTGTGGCACGGCGGTCTAGCGCTGCCAATCGCAAATGGGCCATGCTCACCGAATTCCCGCCCAGGATATGCGCAGTTTCGCACGCATGCTAAGCCGCTGTGCAGAGTGCTCAAGCAAACTGCTCAAAATGAGGACAGTCATCATGGACGACGCCACTCTGGTGACCGTCGCCGGGCGTGAACCGGAGCGCCAGCACGGCGTGGTGAACCCGCCCGTCTATCATGCCTCCACCATCTTGTTCCCGAGTGTCGCCGCGATGGAGGCCTCCCGCCCGCACCAGGGCGTGACCTACGGGCGCTACGGGACCCCCACGACCTACGCGCTGGAGGAGGCGATCGCCAAGCTCGAGGGTGGCCATCGGGCCATCGCGGTGGGCTCAGGCAAGACCGCCATCACCTCGACGCTGCTGGCGCTGCTGAAGAGCGGCGACCATCTTCTCGTGACCGATTCGGTCTATGCGCCGACGCGGCATTTCTGCACCGGCACATTGTCCCGCTTCGGCATCGAGACGACCTTCTACGATCCGGGCCTCGGCGCCGGGATCGCCGACCTGATCCGTCCGGAGACCCGCATCGTGTTCACGGAGAGCCCAGGCTCCCTGACCTTCGAGATGCAGGACATTCCGGCCATCGCCGCCGCGGCCCACGCCCGCGGCTGCCTCGTGATCATGGACAATACCTGGGCGTCGCCGCTCTACTGCAAGCCGTTCAGCCTCGGCGCCGACATCTCGATCCAGGCCGCCACCAAGTATATCGGCGGCCACTCGGACCTGATGATGGGCACCATCACCTCGACCGAACCGGTCCACGACCGACTACGTCGCGGCGTCTCGGAGCTGGCGACGGCGGCCGCACCCGACGACTGCTACCTGGCACTGCGCGGCATCCGCACCCTGGCGGCGCGCCTGGAGCGGCATCAGCGCAGCGCCCTCGTCCTGGCCGAGTGGCTGCGGGGCCGACCAGAGGTGCTGCAGGTACGCTACCCTGCCCTGCCCGACGATCCCGGACACGCCTTGTGGAAGCGGGATTTCGTAGGCGCATCAGGTCTTTTCGGCTTTATCTTGAAACCGTGCTCGAAGACAGCACTGGTGGCGATGCTCGATCACCTCGAGCTGTTCGGCATGGGCTGGAGTTGGGGTGGCTATGAGAGCCTGCTGATACCGATCCATCCCGAGACCTGCCGCACCGCGACGCCGTGGGAGGTCGAGGGCGTGCCGTTGCGCATCCATGTCGGCCTCGAGGACCCGGGCGACCTCATCGCCGACCTCGATGCCGGTTTCGCCCGCCTGGCGGCGGCGTGAGCCGATGACCGAGCCAGTCGCACTGGCTGGATGGTTGACGCACGCCGGCTTGGCCGGAATGTCCGAGGCGCAGCTGCTCGACGGGTTCTGCCAGCGCCTGGTCGCCCGCGGGCTGCCGCTGAGTCGCGCGCTCGCGATGGTCGACACCCTGCACCCGATCTACGAGGGACGGGCCTTCCGGTGGGAGAGCCAACGAGCGGGCATCGCCGCCGAGACGGAATATGGTCGCACCAGTGGTACGGACGAAGTTGCGGAGCAATGGCGCCGCAGTCCGTTCTTCCACCTGATCGAGACCGGCGGCAGCCGAATGCGCTGCCGTCTGGCCGAGACCGACCTCGCCGAGTTCCCGGTCCTGCAGGAACTGCGCGACGTCGGGCACACCGACTACCTCGCCCTCATCCACCGCTTCGACGCCGAGGACATCGTCGGCGGGATGGACTGCATCTATTCCTCGTGGACCTCGGAGGCGCCGGAGGGCTTCGATGAGCAGCAGGTGGCGCTGCTCGAGCAGCTGGTGCCGGTGCTGGCGCTGGCGATCAAGTGCCGCTCGCTCGCCCGCATCGCCGCGACGCTGGTCGAGACCTATCTCGGTCGCGACGCCGGCCGCCGGGTATTGGGCGGCCGCATCGCGCGCGGCGTCGCCGAGCCTATCAGCGCCGTGCTGTGGTTCTCCGACCTGCGCGGCTACACCCGCATCAGCGACCGCGCCCCGCCGGACTCGATCATCCCGCTGCTGAACGACTATGCGGAGGCCATCATCTCGTCGGTCCACGAGGCCGGCGGCGACGTGCTGAAGCTGATCGGCGACGGCATCCTGGCCATCTTCCATGCCGAGGAGGCCGCCACCGCCTGCGGCTGCGCGCTCACCGCCGAGGCACTGGCGCGGGAGCGGGTCGCGGCGCTGAACGGGCGCCGGGCGGCGGCCGGGCTGGAGGTCACGGAGGCCTATCTCGGCCTGCATATCGGCCAGGTGTTCTACGGCAACATCGGCAGCGAGGACCGGCTCGACTTCACGGTGGTCGGCCCGGCCGTCAACGAGGTCAGCCGGATCGCCGCCATGTGCCGGGCGGTGGACCGCGATGTGCTGCTCTCCTCGGCCTTCGCCGCCGCCGCGACGGCTGCCGATCGGGCGCGGCTGGTGTCGGTCGGTCGTTACGCGCTGCGCGGCGTCGGCCGGCCGCAGGAGCTCTACACGCTGGATCTGCACGCTTCCGCGTAATCAGTCGGCCGCGCGGGCCGCACCGACGAGAAACTCACGGTTGCCGGCCGGGCCTAGAAGCGGGCTCGGCACCACGCCGCTCACGCTCCAGCCCGGCAGGTCGTTCAGCCAGGCCGTGATGTCGGCGCAGACCGCCTCGTGCAGCGCCGGGTCGCGCACCACCCCGCCCTTGCCGACCTGCCCCTTGCCGACCTCGAACTGCGGCTTGATCAGCGCCACCAGCCGGGCGCCGGGTCGGGTCAGCGCCAGAGCCGCCGGCAGCACCAGGCGCAGCGAGATGAAGCTGGCGTCGCAGACGACGAGATCGATCG
>JAPJRA010000653.1 GCA_030824835.1 Geminicoccaceae bacterium
TGAGCTGGATCTCCAGCTCGGCCGGCGCGTCGCCATCGGTGCTGGCGCGGACGATCGTGTTGCCGCCGGAGACGTAGTAGCCGAGCTGCGCCGCCCCGGTGAGCGTGGCCTTGCCGACCCAGCGGAAGCTCTGTCGGCCAGGGGTGGTCGCGTCGGCGTCGATGTTGCCAAGGTCGATCACGTCCTGGCCGGGGGCGAAGCCCTTGATGATGTCGCGGCCGCTGCCGGGCGGGCTCTCCTGGACGGCGCGGAAGGCGTAGAGGTCACGGCCGGCACCGCCGGTGGCGGTGTCCTTGCCGAGGCCGCCTTGGAACTCGTTGTCGGCCGCGTCGCCCTTGAACGTGTCGGCCTTGTCCGAGCCGATGATGCCTTCGATCGAGACCAGCCTGTCCTTCTCGCTGCCGCGCTTGGCCGTGGCGGGCTTGGTGCTGAGGTCGACCACGACCGCGGTCTTGCCGGCGAAGGTGGCGATGTCCAGGCCGGTGCCGCCGTCGAGCACGTCGTTGCCGGGGCCGCCGTCCAGCACGTCGCTGCCGTCATTGCCGTTCAGCCGGTCGGCGCCGCCCAGGCCCTGGATCAGGTCGTTGCCGGCGAGTCCGGCGAGGTTGTTGGCGGCGGCGCTGCCGGTCAGCACGTCGTTGTTGACGGTGGGGCTGGTGGAGAGCTTCTGGGCCGCTTCGGCCGGGCCAAGATCGGAAAGACTGCCAGTGGGCTGAGGGCGGGGGCTTGTTCCGAGTTGGCCGAGAGCACTGGAGGTCATCGGGTCTGCAGCACTGAGGGCCGGATTGCTGAGCAGGTTCTTGCGCAGCGGCACGATGCCGGTCGGGCTCAGCAGGCCGCCACCGGTATTTGGATCGACCGCGGCGAACAGGGTGCCGGGGGTGATGCTTTTGCGATCTCCAGGGATACTGCCTTGTACGTCACTGCCAAAGACATTGTGCCCGTTACTCAACATGATTGTCGTGGAAATGTCGGGGCCGCTCGAGTAGGCGCCCTGCCCGCCAACAACGTTTCCCGCCACGATACTGTTGCTGATATCGAGTGACCTAGCCAAAATGCCCCCACCAGAAGCCCAGCCTAGTCCCAACTCTCCCGCGTGATTTCCGGTGATTACACTGTTGCGGACAACGAGACTGCCCGAAGACCAAATACCACCGCCATGTCCGTAAGGCCCGGCGTGACCATAGAGAGCGCCATTTGCGGCAATTGTACTATTTGTTAGCGTGATTTTACCACCGTTCGACTGAATGCCGCCTCCCGTAAGACCTGAGCTATTATTTGAAATGGAACCTCTATTTATGATGACATGAGACTCCTCTAAATATAATCCTCCGCCGCCGCCAGAATGGACTGACGAGCCATCATTATTTGTGATATTAGTATTCTCTATAGTTGCATTGGCAACGCCTACTAAGAAAGCTCCGCCTCCGAACCCCGAGCGATTATGACTTATCGTACTGTTCCTAATTGCCACAGACTTAGCATTTACTGCTGCAATACCTCCACCAGCAACGCGTCCGCTGTAGCTGTCGAGGTAAGGGACTGCGGAGTTATTTCCGGACACGACTGTACGGTCCAGCAATAACGCGGTTCCTTCATCGGCGAAAATACCTCCGCCGGAGGCACCACCGTAAGAATCCAAAAAGTTGGTTCTGTTCAATGTCACGGCGCAATCCTTCAGCGTTAGACCTGCGCCGCTGCTGAGCAGAATACCGCCGCCTCTCTGCCCTTCGGAACTGCCGTCGGTGATGACGAGGCCGCCAACCGTCACCTCGGTACCACCCCCCGTGATGCCAAGCACGCGGCTGGCTTGGTTGGCATCGATCGTGGTGCGGGCTGCCTTTCCATCATTGTTGCCGTCGATATTGAGATCGTTGGTGATTGTAAGTTCACCGGCGGTCAGCACCAAAGTCTGTCCGACAATGGCAGCCGAAAAGCGGATCGTATCGATCCCGCTGGACGCATTCGCCTGCGCCACCGCCTCCCGCAGGCTGAGCTGGCCATCGCCCGGATCGACGACATCGGCTTGGGTGGTCACGGTCAAATAGGCCATTCTATGCTCCCTGAGGCGAATATCGCTGCCCTCGGGTCTGCTCTAGGCTGCGACGCCGGGCGTGGCCAGGGGCACTCGCGGCAGCCGCCGGCGCTGCATCTGATGGTCGCGGCAAGCATCGACCCCACGCTGTCGTGCAGCCCCGCCCCGGCCGCTCCCGCGCGACCGCGCGCGCCGTCCCGGGAGCCGCGGGCCCCGCCAGCCGTTACCCTTTCCGGCCTCCGGCATGGCGCCGCGGGCCGGGCCGGATTGGAGCTGCCGATGGCCGCGGTGAATCTCGACGGCGGGTGCCTGTGCGGCTATGTCCGCTATCACATCGCCACCGAACCGACTGCGATCCTCTACTGCCACTGCCGCATGTGCCAGCGCGCCGCCGGGGCGCCCGTGGTGGCATGGTTCACCGTGCCGACGCGCGGCCTGCACTGGCTCACCACCGAGCCGCGCACCTACAAGTCCAGCGATGCCGCCGCGCGCCACTTCTGCCCGGCCTGCGGCGCGCAGATCGCGTTCCAGGCCGACGCGGAGCCCGATCGGGTGGACATCACGGTGGCGAGCCTGGACCGCCCCGCGGCCCTCGTCCCGCGCTATCATTGCTGGACCGCCTCCCGGATCACATGGTTTGATACGGACGACTCGCTGCCGCGCCACCGGCATGCCGGCAGCACGCCCCCAACCGAGCGGGGACCAGGGTGAGCGACACCATCAAGATCAACCGGGCGCCGGTGCTGACGCTGTGGGCCGCCGTGGTGGCCGAGCGGCTGGGCTTCGACCGCGCGACCGCGCTGACCCTGGGCCAGGCCGTGGCCGGGCTCAGCGCCTACGCCAAGGGCGTGTCGCTGGGCATCATCGAGCCGCAGCCCGAGCTGGTGCGCGAGCGGGGCGACCGCCTGGCCGAGGGTGAGCAGCTGCGTGTCGACCTGCTCGGCCGCGCCGTGCCCGTGGTGCGGACCGCCGACGGCCTCCGCGCGGTCAGCAAGGGCAAGC
>JAPJRA010000654.1 GCA_030824835.1 Geminicoccaceae bacterium
AGGCCGTTGATCGTTCCGACACGCGG
The DNA here is from genome assembly GCA_030824835.1 of Geminicoccaceae bacterium. Classification (GTDB taxonomy): domain Bacteria; phylum Pseudomonadota; class Alphaproteobacteria; order Geminicoccales; family Geminicoccaceae; genus Benzoatithermus. Next base: position 27 of record JAPJRA010000654.1, read on the forward strand.
CACCGGTACGCTGATCTCCGCGGTATCGTAATTCTTGACCGGTGCCGCCACCACATAAGGGGCCCGGTGTGAGCGCAGCGCAGCGAGGGTCACCTGCAGCTGGTCGACGAAGGCCCCGCGTATCCTGGGCTCGGCGCAGGCTCCTGGGGAGGGCGGCAGTTCCCGGCAGGCGAAGTCCCAGACCTCGTGGAGGCCGACCAGATCGGGATCCTCCTTGGCGATCAGTTTCGCCTGCCGCTTGGCCCACGCCCGAAAGCGGTTGCGCGCGAGCTGCGCCAGCACGTCCAGCAGTGTCGCATTGAACTGCGCGGCCGAGGCCGCCAACAGCGGGACGATGTCCGCGCCGAGATATTGATTGTAGGTGACGATCCATACGTCTCGCGCGCGCCCTCCGTTCGATTCGGACGGAGCCGCCACCGACGGGCCGGCGGCCGCCGGAAAGCCGACCAGGCAGACGGCCGCGATGAGCAGACGCTTGCCCCGACACATGCGCAAGCGCATGGACCAAAATATACATCCATTAATAACAGGGATCTTAGCAACAATCTGGCATTCACCAATTATCCATCAACCAACTGCAGTCAAATGAGTAGAGCCAAGCTCATCATCATGCTCCACCTACTAGGTTGTGCCGATCACAAACAGTTGGGCGGCTATCGCCAAGCGCTGATAGTTCTGCTACCGGTTGATTAACGGTGAAATTATTAATCTTGAGCACGCGAGACCATGACCAGAAAGTTCCGACTGCTCGCTATGATCGTGCTCGGCTGTGGGCTGCTGCGTGGCGGCGTCGCGATGGCCTGCCCAGGTGAGGCACCCTGCGTCGTGGCGAGCGGCAGCTATCTGGCGCTGCCCCCGCCTGACTGGGATGGCCGGAGGAAGCTCGACGCCACGATCTTCTTTCACGGCTGGCAAAGCAGTGCCGAGGCGTTCGCGACCGATCCGGCGTTCACCCGAGCGTTTGCCGACGAGGGCGTCATGCTGATCTTGCCGGACGGCCTCAACAAGACCTGGGCGCACACGGGCTCGCCCAGCCAAGCCCGGGACGAGCTGGCCTTCATGGACCAGGTTCGGGCCGACATGCTGGCGCGCTGGCCGCTCGATCCGGACGATATCCTCGTCACCGGCTTCTCCCAGGGTGGCTCGATGGTCTGGGACCTTGCCTGCCATCGTGGCCGTGACTATCGCGCTTTCGTCGCCGTTTCCGGCGCTTTCTGGGAGCCACTGCCGCAACGCTGCGACGGCGGCCCCATCGACCTGTTGCATCTCCATGGCACCACGGATCCGGTGGTCCCGATGAGTGGCCGCCAGATCGGTGAGCACTGGCGGCAAGGCGACGTGATGCAAGGCCTGGCCGTGCTGCGTGCCGCCGATGGTTGTCCATCCAGGCCGACATTCGACGATGTCGAGGCTGGCCTCCACTGCGAGGTCTGGTCAAACTGCGCCAGCGGGCGCGAGTTACGTCTGTGCCGGCATCCGGGGGGCCACTTGATGCCGGACGGGTGGGTGCATCTGGCTCACGCCTGGGCCAGGGGCGTGGAATCGAGGGAGCAGGGAGGTTGACCGCAGTGCTGACCAGTGGGGCGCAGGGGGTCTATCTGATCGCGGCGACGCCTTTTCACGACGATGGGGCGCTCGATCTGGCTGGTGTCGACCGCCTGACGGACTGGTATCTGGGGCATGGCGTGGACGGCCTCACCATCCTGGGGCAGCTCGGCGAGGCACCGAAACTCACCCAGGACGAGGCACTGCTCATTGCCCGGCGGGTGCTGGCCCGGGTGCGTGTGCCTGTCGTGGTCGGCGTCTCCAGTCCCGGTTATGCCAGCCTGAAGCAACTCAGCGATGCGGTCATGGACGCGGGCGCCGCCGGTGTCATGATCGCCCCGCCTGGAACGCTCAAGGGCGACGACGCGATCCTCGCCTACTGCCGCGACGTCACCGGCCTGCTGGGGTCGGTGCCATGGGTGTTGCAGGACTTCCCGCTGGCCGGAGGGCCGCCGATGAGTGCCGCGTTGGTGCGGCGCATCGCCGACGCCTGCCCGAGCATGGTCGTGCTCAAGCACGAGGACTGGCCGGGGCTCGACAAGATCAGCACCATCCGCCGCCAGGAAGCGGAAGGGGCCCGGCGGCTCGCCATCCTGTGCGGGCATGGCGGCATCCTGTTGCCGCACGAGCTGGAACGGGGCGCCGACGGTGCCATGACGGGCTTCTCCTACCCGGAGATGCTGGTCGACATCTGCCGCATGATCCGCGACGGCCGAAACGATGCCGCGCACGACCTCTATGACGCGTACCTCCCGCTCGTTCGCTACGAGCAGCAGCCGGGGTTGGGGCTGGCCGTGCGGAAATATGTGCTGTGGCGGCGCGGCGCCCTGACCTCGCCGGCGCTCAGGACGCCGGCGCCGCTTCTGAGCGCCGAGACTCGCGGCGAGGTCGATCGCCTTCTGGCCCGGCTCGAGCGGCGGCTGAAAGGCTAAGGCACGTCTCGACTCGCCAAGCCCAGACCGTTAGCGTCGCGCCAACAATTCGACAGACGAGGGATGGGCGATGCGACGGATCATATTGGTAGCGGCGATGTTGAGCGTCAGCGGCTGCGCTACGTACAAAAACGACAACAAGCCGCTCAGCGAGTTCCCCGGAATTCAATCACAGATCATGAACTACTACAACGACAACGCTACCGAAGAAGATTGGTACTGCGATGCTGTCGAGATGCAGACAATCGACGACAGCAAGGTCACGAACCAGTCACCTACCCAGGTCAAAATGGCGGTAACCTACTATTTTACATCTCTTGACGAAGAGCCTGGACGTGGCGGCGAGCATTGCCAGGGCTTCAATACCCGCTTCTTCACGTTTGACCGCAGCGCTGGCGGCCTGACGTTGGCGTCCATGTCGGGACCGCAGCGCCAGCCTTGAGGCCGAGGACGGCAGCGAGCCCGGTCAGCGCCTCTTCCGCCTCTTCCGCCATGGCCAAGCTGCGGGTCGTCTTGCGGTGTGGGGAGT
>JAPJRA010000655.1 GCA_030824835.1 Geminicoccaceae bacterium
TCTTGGCCGTCGAGCTGCCGCCGGATGGCGACGTGGCGCGGCGCCTGGGCAATGCGGTATCCGCGACCGGGCGGGGAGCCAAACTTACCAGCCAGCTGCTGGCATTTGCCCGACGGCAGCCGCTCGACCCCCGGGTCCTGGACCTGGGCCGGGTGGTGGGGGAGATGGGCGAGCTGCTGCAACGTACCCTGGGCGAGCATATCGCCGTCGAGACCGTCACCGGCGCCGGGCTGTGGAACACGCTGGTCGATCCGAGCCAGGTCGAGAACGCCCTACTCAATCTCGCCATCAATGCCCGTGATGCCATGGCCGCGCATGGCGGCAAACTGACGATCGAGGTGGCCAACACCTCGCTTGATGACGCTTATGCGGCCGCGCACGAGGAGGTCATGGCCGGGCAATATGTGATGCTCGCGGTCAGCGACACCGGCACCGGGATGAGCCCGGAGGTGGCGACACGGGTGTTCGAGCCTTTCTTCACCACCAAGCCCGAGGGCCAGGGGACCGGCCTGGGCCTGTCCCAGGTCTACGGCTTCGTCAAGCAGTCGAGCGGGCACATCAAGATCTACAGCGAGCCCGGTCACGGCACGACGGTGAAGCTCTATCTGCCGCGTACGCGTCGACCGGCTGACGTGCCCGACGTCGCCCGGACGGCTCCCGCGCAGGGTGGCAACGAGACCATTCTGGTCGTCGAGGACGACGCGCCCGTGCGGCTGGCGGTCATCGAGGTGCTGGGCGACCTGGGCTACAGCGTCCTGGCGGCGGGCGGCGCCGAGGCGGCCCTGGCCATCCTGGCCAGCGGCGCCGCCGTCGACCTGCTGTTTACCGACGTGGTGATGCCGGGCCCGATCAGCACGCGTGAACTAGTCCGCCGAGCGCAGCGCACGAAGCCCGATTTGGCAGTGCTCTACACGTCGGGATACACGGAAAACGCGATCATCCACGACGGACGGCTCGACCGCGACGTCCTGCTGCTGAGCAAGCCCTATCGCCGCGACGAACTGGCCCGGCGGGTCCGCATGGCGTTGGCGCAAGCTCGGGACCACGGTGGGCCGCAGCATGCCGTCGTTGCCGGGCGTCAAACCGTGCTCGTGGTGGAGGACGACGAGCTGGTGCGCATGGCCACGGTCGACATGCTGCACCAGCTCGGCCACGAAGTCGCCGAGGCTGGCACCGGGTACGACGCTCTGGATGCACTGCGCCGGCGCACAGACATCGACGTGCTGATCACCGATCTTGGCCTGCCGGGCATGAGTGGACAAGAGCTGGTGGCCGCCGCCCGCGCCCTCCGGCCCAAACTACAGATCCTGCTGGCCACTGGCTACTCGGTGGCCGACGTCGAACAGGACGTCGTGCTGCTCGCCAAGCCCTTCATGCCGGAGGACCTCCGCCGAGCCCTGGCAAGCCTCGATCTGGACAAGTCGGGCCGCATGGAGTCGGAGCCCCTCTGAAACGGCGCAGGCCCTCCGGATCAGGGAGGGCCTGCCTCAACTGGGAGCCCGGGGCTCAGCCCTTGAGCTCGAGGTTCTCTGCCGAGCTTTTGCCGTTTTTCCCGCGAACGAGCTCGTACGCGACCCGCTGGCCGTCCCGCAGGCCGTCCAGCCCGGCGCGCTCGACAGCGGAGATGTGCACGAAGGCGTCGGGGCTGCCATCATCGGGCTGGATGAAGCCGTAGCCCTTGGTGGCGTTGAACCATTTGACGGTACCGGTGGTCTGCAAGGTCGTCCTCGTTTGGCATAGTATGACGCCGGGGCGACGCGCCCCGCGCCAGGCATCCACGTGTTCGCTCCGCCAAGCCCAGCCTGGGACGGATCGACCGCAAGATACCTTGTGTAAAATTATCGAACGCCTGCCTGCAAGGCAAGGCCAGCGCGTACCGTGTCGACTTCCTCGTGTGGAGCGCGCCTTTGGCCCCGGTGCCAAGCATGCGGCCGGCACCGGCCAAGCTTCGTCGCCTGGAAGCGATCACTTCGCCTGCTCACTGTGCTAGCTTCCGCGCACGCTGACCGGGAGTTCTCATGGCCGAACCCGCCGTACCCCTCTTCCACGCCGGTACCGTGCCGGTATGAGCATCGCATCCGGGGAACGGGCGCCGCTCTCGCGCGACCCCCTCGAGGTGCTGCGCACCGTCTGGGGTTATCCGGCCTTTCGCGGCCTGCAGGAGGAGGTGATTCACCACGTTCTGGGCGGCGGCGACGCGCTGGTGCTGATGCCCACCGGCGGCGGCAAGTCGCTCTGTTACCAGGTCCCGGCCTTGTGCCTGGATGGGCTCACCGTCGTGGTCTCCCCGCTGATCGCCCTGATGCACGATCAGGTGACGGCTCTCGGCCAGCTCGGCGTGCGGGCCGCGATGCTCAACTCGTCGCTCGACTTCCGCGCTGCCACGGAGGTCGAGCGTGCAATGCGCGATGGCGGGCTCGACCTCGTCTACGTAGCGCCCGAACGGCTGAAGGCGCCGGGCTTTCTCGATCTGCTGGCCCGCTGCCGGCTCGCATTGTTCGCCATCGACGAGGCGCATTGCGTCTCGCAATGGGGCCACGATTTCCGCCCCGACTATCTTGAGCTCAAGGTCCTGCACGAGCGTTTCCCCGATGTGCCCAGGCTGGCGCTGACCGCCACTGCCGACGCACCGACGCGGCGCGAGATCGTCGACCGGCTGGACCTGAGCCAGGGGCGGGCGTTCGTGGCCGGCTTCGACCGTGCCAATATCCGCTATCGGGTGGTGCCCAAACTGCAGCCCAAGGCGCAATTGCTCGGCTATCTGCGCCGCGAGCAGCCGGGCCGCAGCGGCATCGTCTACTGCATGTCTCGCCGCAAGGTCGACGACACCTCAGCAGCATTGGTCGCGGCAGGCGTTCAGGCGCTGCCCTATCATGCAGGCCTCGACAAGGAAGTCCGCGCTGCCAACCAGGATCGCTTTCTGAAGGACGAGGCCGTCGTCATGGTGGCGACGATCGCCTTCGGCATGGGCATCGACAAGCCGGATGTCCGCTTCGTCGTCCATCTCGACCTGCCCAAGAGCCTGGAGG